>CALBRY010000268.1 GCA_937927665.1 uncultured Chloroflexota bacterium | reverse complement strand
CTCCTATCCGCAACAGCATAGTGTGATTAGTGACTATTCCCCTCTTTATCGTCGTCAATTGAGAGGGGAACGACAACTTCATTACGTGTTACACACAAAAACAAGCACCCTCATACACAAAAACACTATATGAAAGCCAGTACATATGAGCAGGATTTTATCCTAATTCATGCTAAGTCACATAACATGCATCAGTTCTCCTTATTTGTACTTACGCACACGTCAATATTTATTTTACATATCTCAAATTGAGATTGTTTTTACATTGCGATTCTTATAATATCCCGCAGGATTGTGCTTCATCCTCAAAAGGTTTACCCATGAGTCTCTATTCCACATGGCTTATTGAAAAATGGATCCCTTATTTTGAACTGTACGGTGATGCAACACTCGAAGACTTTCAGGCGATGCTCTATGAAGGACGCCGCATGGACAGCGAAACCTTCGATTTTCGCCTGATCCATGTGATCGTCAATGCCGAGCATGTGAAGCTTGTTCCCAGCCTTGTCAAACTGGCAGGCGGGGTTTCGTGGTTTAAGCCGAAAAATTCCGGTTATTTCGTCTTCATCATCGGCGATAATGTCTTCTTGAAATTTGCCTGCGCCGTCACCGCCCAGTTGATGAATGTTCGCTACCGAATCACGAGAACATACACGGACGGGATCACATTCCTGAACTCGATAGATTCAGCCTTACCCGATCTCAACGTGATCCCAAAACCTTCACCGCCCCCCGAACCTTAACCGCCGCGTCTTTGCGTTAACGCCCTTACTCTGCGACCCTCCGCTTATCCCGCCGTCACCCCGCCATCGATTGGCATCGCGTGACCGGTGATGTACGATGCCTGCTCACTCGCCAACCACACAACCGCCGCCGCCGTTTCTTTCACATCGCCGAGCCGCTTCATCGGGCTGCCCGCAATCGTCGCCTCTTTCATCATCGGCGCGGCATCGATCATCGTCTGCACCATCGGCGTATCGGTAAAGTACGGACATACCGCGTTCACCCGGATGTTATGCTTCGCCAATTCCAGCGCCGCCGTGCGGGTCAACCCGATCACGCCGTGCTTGCTTGCGCTGTACGCCGCCCCCATCCGAAAACCGCCCAACCCCGCGACCGATGCCATGTTCACAATCGCGCCGCCGCCCGATGCCAGAATTGCCGGAATTTCATACTTCATCGAAAGCCATACGCCCTTCAAATTGACCGCGACCACCTGATCCCATTCCGCCTCACTTTTCTGGTGAATAGGGGAGAGCGCGCCTCCGATTCCCGCATTATTGAACGCAATATCCAGCCGCCCATATTCCGCGACCGCACCGTATACCAGCGCCTCAACTTCCGCCGCTTTCGTCACATCGGCACGGATAAAGATCGCCGCACCGCCCGCCGCTTCGATCTGCATGACGGTTTCCGTACCGCCCATTTCATTCATATCCGAAACAACCACCCGTGCGCCTTCCTGCGCCATCAAGATCGCCGTCGCCCGCCCAATCCCCGACGCTCCCCCGGTCACAAGGGCAGTTTTTCCATCCAAAATACCCATCACATCCCCTCCGACATTCTCATTAAGAAATGAACATCTGTGCTATTCTCTACTTTGAGGTTACGCGCCTCTATTGTCTACGAAACGGAGAGGAAAACCACCATGCTTTCAGAGCCGAAACTGGAGCAGCGCCCGATGAGGCATTATGTTTCGATTCATGCCAAAGCCCGTATACAAGACCTGCCCCAAATACTGGGATCAATGTTTGATGAGGTTGCGCAGTGGATCGAACAGCATGGCATTGTGCCTTCGGGCGCGCCGTTCATGCGGTATACCGTGATCGATATGGACAACGAACTGGAGTTCGAAGTCGGGGAGCCTGTGCCGGAAAACGTCCGGGGAGACAGCCGCGTACAGTCCGGTCAAATGCCCGGAGGACGCTACCTAACGGCGGTCTACACCGGCGACAGCCGTCACTTAATGGATGCCACCGCGCAGTTTTTGGATTGGGCGGAAAAACATCACATCCAATGGAACGTCAACGGGAATCACTGGGCGGGGCGTTTTGAGTTCTATCTCAGCAACCCGGATCAAGAACCGGATTGGTCGAAGCACAGAACAGAACTTGCCTTTCTGACAGCGTAAACTGCGGGCATTTTTCCCCTCACGAGCAGCAGATTTGACGATCTAAAATGATTGATTAAATCGAACACTTGTGCTACAATATTCAGATGAAAGCGAGTGTTTCCGAGGGGAAAAATGTTAGCGCCAATCCTTGCGGTGCGTGATATAGATGCAAGCGTAGAATTCTATGTCCGCGCGTTCGGCTTTCACCACAATTGGAGTTTGCCTGATGAAGCGAACGCGACAGGGTTTGCCAGCGTGCAGCTAGGCAGGTCGGAAGTATTCTTTGGGATGGTCGAAGGCTTGGTCGCGCCGGGGGAAGATGAACGGCGGCGCGCAACCGGATTTCTCTTGTTTATCGATCTCGATAAAGGATGCGGCTTCGATATCGACACCCTATACGAACGGGCGCGGCAGGCTGGCGCGGTGATCACCCGCGAAATCGCCGACCGCGACTGGGGCGAACGTACATTCCACTGTCAGGATCGAGACGGCTACACACTCATGTTCGCGCAGCGCTGCAAGACCGCCGTGCAAGCGCAAGCCGCGTAAATTTCCGCAAGGGCGCATCCAAGATGAGATGCGCCCTTGCAGGTTCAAATTCTAGAAAAAACCCCACGCCAAGAAAATCCGATCGCCCCAATACATTTCCTGCTGGCGCAGTGTAATTGAATTGTTAGCGGCAGGAAAATCATCAAATTGCGCCCGATACGCTTGCGGCGCGGTCGGGTCAAGCGCGGGTGTGTAATACATCCGCCGTTCGACATCGGCACCGCGCATCACTTCATCGAATGACCCACTCATCCAGACATTCGTCGTCGCGTCGAAAATCTCCCACCGTTCCCCGATCAGCGCCTCGATCAGCGCATGATTGCCATGATCCACATTAATCGAGCGGTTTTCGATACCCATCGCGTCAAGCATAATCGCTTGTGCAAAGCTGTACGTGCCGCAGTGGGCAGTGGGCAGCGACAAAAACTCGACCATCGACGTAGGAAAAGCAGTCGAGTTATACGGCTTGCTGATGTGAACAACATACATCACGAACAACGCCGCCAGCCGCTGTGGATCATCTTCGACAAGCTGTTCAGACAGCCATTCACGATTGCTTTCATAATAGGCAAGCAAGCGCTCGATGATTTCAGCGTCGGTTGACGCATCTCCGACAATTGTCTGAATGGTGGGAATCTCATTGTGCTGAACCACCGCATCCGGGTAGCGAATCGGGATCGGCTGGAGATCAAACAAGACTTTAAAGAGTAGGCTCGAAGCCAGCATCGTGATCAATACAAGGATGAGACTGCGCCGAAATCTCATTGCTCATTATCTCCCATTAGGACTAGGATTCGCGTTCGCTTCAAAGCGTGATCAAACCGCTGATTTCCTCATCGGTGAAGCCTGCCTCGCGCAGCACATCGATCGTGTGTTCACCGAACCCCGGTGCTTCCTTAATCGTGATCGTTTCCCCCGCGATACGGATCGGACTCCGCATAAACGGGATGCCTTCCGGCGAAACAGCAAGCATGCCGCGCTCGCGGATATGCGGATCATCACCAACTTCAAGCAGGCTGTTCACCCGCGAGTAGCAGCAGTCCACTTTCCCCAAAAGTTGATCCCATGCGGCGGCGGTTTTCAACGCGAAAATCTGCTGCACTTCAGCCAGCAAATACCGCTGATGCGCCGGATCGACATGATAGGCAATCAAGTCGGGGCGTTCGACCGCCTTACAAAAATTCTCCCAGAAGCGCATCTCTAACGCCGCCAGCGCCACGGGCAGTCGATCATGCGTCTGGTACAGGTTATAACAGGCGAAACGCCCGCTCAAGATGCCGCGCTGCACCACATCCCCTGTACGTGACTCAGCAACCGCCTCCGTCCAAGAATACGATACAAACGGAATCGCCGCCTCGAACAGCGAAATATCGAGATACGCACCTTCACCCGTGCGTTCGCGCCGGAACAGCGCCGCCGTAATCGCGGAGACTGCCGTATAGGCACCGCCAATATCCGCCGCTTGACCACCGAGCGGCTGAGGATTATTCATCTCGCCGAGCAATCCGGTACGTGCTGCATACGTGAGATCGTGACCGCTCTCCAAAGCGTATGCGCCTGTCTGACCGTACCCGCTCAGGGAGCAGTAAATCAGGCGCGGATTGATCGCCTTCAGCGTGGGATAATCGCAGTGCAGCCGCGCCATCACCCCCGGTCGAAAACCTTCGATCAGCACATCCGCGCTTGCGGCGAGCTTGTGCAAAGCCGCTTGTCCGGCTTCGGTTTTTAGGTCAAGGATTACGCTGCGTTTATTCCGGTTAGTCAGGTGAAAATACGCCCCCATCCCCTCGATCAACGGCGGGGTGAGGCGGGCATAATCGCCTTCGCCGGGGGGTTCGATCTTGATCACATCCGCGCCCAGATCAGCCAGCATCAATGTGCAAATGCCACCGGGCAGCAGACGGGTCATATCGAGGACACGAATTTGAGCGAGAGGAGCGGTCATAACGCGGCGATCTCCATGTGCGGTCAAAGCAATTTTCGCCGTCCAGTATACCGCCCTAACCGACGATTTACCGCTGAACCTTGTCACAACCCTTGCAAGGGATTAGGATTCTCCGCTGCTGCGCTTGCGCGGCTTCATGTCCATCGAATAGGAAATCTATTGATGCAGCAACAAGACCCGACCAATACTGACGATACCAGCCCGATCCGGGCGATCCATGAACCAATCCCCACATGGCGGCGCTTGATCGGCGCATTTACACTGCTCGGCGCGCTTGTGTTCACCGCCGCGACGACAATCCTTGTCATCACCGCGCCCGATAATTCAATCATTCCGAGTGTCCCTCCGGCGACAACCAATCCGGACGACATCGCGCTTCCGACGCTCACGCCGACAATTGAAGCTGAACAGCTTATCGTCACCGACGCGACTCAAGCGCCGCCGCTGGTAAGCGATAACCCGATCCTTCCCACGCTCGATCCAGCCGCATATGCCGCGATCCTCAACGCGCCGATGGTCTCTATTTCTGATGAACGAGACGCGCAGGATATCGCCATCAGCCGCGACATTTACGAGCCGTTTACCTTCGTGCCGGATCGCCCGCGCAGTGAAGTGATTCAGTACACGGTTCAGCAGGGTGATACGATGTTCGGCATCGCGGAGCGTTTCGGTATCACGGCGGAAAGCATCGCATGGTCAAATGACCGGAGCATCATCGGCGGCTTACGTCCGGGGCGGCAGATCAATATTCCGCCTGTGGACGGCGCATATGTGCAAATCGCGGTCGATACCACAATTCAAGACCTCGCCGATCGTTTCCGGGTCGAGGCAATCGCGATCATCGATTCCGAATTTAACGATCTGTTTGGCGCATCGCCATCCACCGTGCTGCGCCCCGGTATCTGGGTCTTTATCCCCGGCGGGCAAGCGGAAGCGATCGTTTGGTCTGCGCCCGTCACCCGCACCGGAGGGAATGCTCAGAGCGGCGGCGCAGGGGCGCAGATCAGCTTTGGCGTCGGTGAGCCGGGAAGCTGCGGCTTGGTTGATAACCCCGGCGGCGGCGCGCAGTGGTTTAACCCGCTCCCCGGCGGTTATACATGGATGCGCGGGTTTACGTCATATCACACAGGCGTTGATCTCGCCGTCCCCATCGGAACAGCCGTCGTCGCGGCGAACAGCGGCACGGTGATTTTCCGGGGATGGAGCGACTACGGCTACGGTTACGCAGTCGTGCTCGCGCATGGTCCATTTACGACCGTCTACGGTCACTTAAGCTCGTTCAATGTCGGCTGCGGTCAGTATGTCAACGGCGGATCAACCATTGCCTTCTCCGGCTCATCGGGGAACTCATCCGGTCCGCACCTGCATTTTGAAATCCGCTACAACGACATCGTGACCGATCCCGCCGCGACGATGCCGTTCTAAAGAAGGGCATCAATGCAAAGACGCAAGGGCGCAAAGTTCTTTCTTCGTGTCTTGCGTCTTTGCGTTTCTCTCTGCGTTCTCTGCGGCGCACGCCCTTCTGACACTTTTTCCCCGCTTCTGCGTATAAACATGTACATACCGAGAAGCAATCAGGGTCTAGTGAACCATGACGACGTTATTTGAGCGCGTATTCGTAGCGGTTTTCGGGAAGGCAGGCGAGAGCCTGATCGACTCCATTAACCGGAGCACCAGCCGCCTGAACGATTTCTTCTACGTCAAAGTGTTTGGGCTGCCCTTCATCGTGCTGGGAGCACGGCAAACGGGCAAAACCACATTGATCGAATGGATGCGGAGCAATCTCCGCGATCTGGAAGAATTTCAGCCGGAACCCACCGCCCCCGGCGGCGACAGCGTCTCAACCTTCAGCGCCAAAATGGGCGGCGAAGGCATGCGCCTAAAACCCGTCCGCGATGTTGGCGGCGAATACGATATGTGGGATACCGATTGGGTCGATCTGT
>CALBRY010000267.1 GCA_937927665.1 uncultured Chloroflexota bacterium | reverse complement strand
TGGAATTGCGCCAACAATGTAGACTTTCATACACATGCCCCAGTGTTCGAAAAATAACTAATATTATGGCATGCATTCAATGACGCGACAACATTGTGACCTACTGCGATTTGTACAAATGCTCATGCTTCACACTTGTGTGACTTCTATACTTCCCATGAGGAACAGCACGGCATATCATCGATAAACGTCACATTAAGACCTCGTGAAGCATGGAGGGCTGAAGCAGCGAAGGGAAGTCGTCGGTGCAATCTAATAAAAGGTTTACGGGATTTCGCAGCAGATTCAGCCTACAATGAAGTGACTATTATCCTCGTCTCATGCGAATCACATATCCTTGAGCGAGTGATATAGAAAGTTCGAACTACAGATGAGCAGCAAACCGCAAAGCACTCCTCCCATCATCCAAATTCGTGGATTGAGCAAAACTTACCACGAAGCAGGACGTGCGCGTCCGATTCTGGTCGATGCCGACCTCGATATTGTGCGAGGTGAGTTTTTCGTGCTTCTCGGCAAAAGCGGGAGCGGCAAAAGCACCCTCCTGAATTTGATCAGCGGAATCGATCATCCAGAAAGTGGGACAATTCAGGTACAGGGCGTCGATATTACGCGCCTCGGTGACCGCGAAATGACCCTGTTTCGGCGTGAGAACATCGGGATCATTTTTCAGTTCTTCAACTTGATCCCGACATTGACCGTCCTCGAAAACGTGATTCTGCCATTGGAATTACGCGGCGAGGCGAGCCGGTCAGCAGAATCACGAGGAAAGGCACTACTGGAACGGGTTGGTCTGATTGCGCGCGCGGGCGATTATCCTGATAAACTGAGTGGGGGAGAACAACAGCGCGTCGCAATTGCGCGAGCACTCACCCACGAGCCGCCGATCGTCCTTGCGGATGAGCCGACGGGAAACCTAGACGAAGAGACGGGGGAGCGAGTATTGACGCTTCTGCTAGAATTGACGAGAGAAGCGGGGAAAACGTTACTCATGGCGACGCACAACCAAGAAATTGTGCCGCTTGCCGATCGTGTAAGCAGGATACACGACGGTAAACTCGTGATCACCTCGCAAAGTATAGGCGAAGGAGTTCTCCTATCATGACGGATCCTGATCCGGTCGCGGTCAAAGAGGCGCTCTCTCAGCTCCGGGACGTAAACAAAGAGAAGCGTCGGACAGCTGTAATGAAATTGGGCATGTTAGGCGGCGAAGAAGCCATCCGCACGCTGATGGTGATCGTCACTAACAGCACCGAAGACATCATCGTACGCGGGCGTGCGGCGCTGATGTTGGGCAAGCTGGGCGACGTACGGGCGGTTGATCCGTTAATTGAAGCGTTGAGCGACAGCGGGTATCAAACCCGTCTGCACGCGGCAGAGGCGCTGGGGAAGATCGGCGATCGGCGTGCTATCAAGGCGCTGCTCCGCGTGGTCGAATCCGATCGGGATACAGTTGGCGAAGCGGCGCGCACTGCGCTGCACAAGCTGGGGTATCCGGTCGCACAAGAAGACACTCCGCCCCCTCAACCGCAGACAGAATCGGCATAAAGGGAGCGCGTCATCGGAGCATGCCTCCGGTGAACAATCTTATAAGGGGACAAGAGGGGCGGCTCAACGCCCCTTTTTATTGGAATCGCGGAGTATCAATGACATTCCCCATCATGTTTCGGCTGGCGGCACGCTATATGGCGCGGCGCAGACTGCAAAGCGTGCTGTTTGTGATCGGCGTGGCGTTGGGCGTAGCAATGGTGATCGCCATCGATCTGGCGAACAGCAGTGCAAGCCGCGCGTTCGGTTTAAGCACGCAAACCGTGACCGGACGGGCAACGCATCAGATCACCGGAACAACCAACGGATTACCGACCGAACTTTATCATCAGCTTCGTGTTGATCTCGGACTGCGAAACACCGCGCCGATTGTCGAAATGGTTGTGCGGGCGCGTGACCTCAACGATCAACTTTTGCGAATGCTCGGCGTTGATCCGTTTGCCGAACCACCCTTCCGCGATTATTTGACGGCGATTGAAGTAGACGGCGAAAATCTGAATGCCTTCGAAGCGCTGAACCAGTTCATCGCACAGCCGTACACCGCGCTGATCAGTCAACCGCTGGCGGAGCGCTACGGGTTAAGTGTTGGTGACAGCATTGAGATACTCGCCAATGCGCGTGAAACCGCGCTTCGCATCGTCGGCATTCTGCATCCAGCGGATCAGGTGAGTGCGGAAGCGCTGAACGATCTGCTTTTGACTGATATTGCGACCGCTCAAGAAGTCGCTGGAACAGAAGGACGCATCAACCGAATTGATGTGATCCTCCCCGCCGATTTTGATATTGCGCGCATCGAAACCATTCTCCCCGATGGCGCGCGGATCACCACCACGCAGAGCGCAAGCAGCGCGCTCGGTCAAATGACCGATGCATTTGAACTCAACTTACAGGCGCTGAGTCTGCTCGCACTCGTCGTCGGCATCTTTTTGATCTACAACACGGTGACATTTTCTGTAGTTCAGCGCCGCCCGGTTTTGGGGATTCTGCGCTCGATTGGCGCGACACGACGGCAAATTTTCATGCTGATTCTCGGTGAAGCAGTCACGCTTGCCGCCATCGGGACGATCATTGGCTTGGGGCTTGGGATCGTGTTCGGGCGCGCGGCGGTCGGTCTGGTCAGCCAGACGATCAGCGATTTGTATTTCACGGTGAATGTGCAGCGGATCAGCGTTGATCCGTTCACGCTGGTGAAAGGCGGCGCGATTGGACTGCTGGCGAGTTTGGCGGCAGCAATCGTCCCTTCGTTTGAAGCAACGCGCGTGCCGCCTGCCGGATCAATGCGCCGGAGCGATGTCGAGTTGAGTACCCGCCGTCTGCTCCCGTATGTGACCATCGGCGCAGTGGGCATGATCGGACTCGGCGTGCTGCTTCTGCAAATCCGCACCGATAACTTGATCATCAGCTTTGGAGCGCTGTTCGCGGTGATCCTTGGCGGCGCATTGTTCACGCCGATCGTGCTGATCACGGCGATGCGAATTTTGACTCCGCTGACGGGGCGCATGTTCGGTGTATTGGGGCGTATGGCTCCGCGCGCTGTCTCACGGTCGCTCAGCCGGACATCGGTAGCAGTCGCGGCGCTCACCATCGCGGTGAGCGTGATCGTTGGCGTGAGTGTGATGATCAGTTCGTTTCGTGGAACGGTCAGCAATTGGCTTGATACCACGCTCGGCGCGGATATTTATGTGAGTCCGCCGCTGGTGATGGCGAACCGCCCGACATCGAATGTTGATCCGGCAGTCGCGGATCGAATCCGCGAGACAGTCGACGGAATCGACCGCGTGGTGACAGGGCGTAATGTGCAGATTGCCGCTCCCGATTACCCCGATCTCCCGCCGATCACAGTCACAGCCGCATCAGATGAGGTTGTCAGCACGGAGCGCTTATTCGTGTGGTGGGATACCCGCATCGCGCCGGAGTATACGCCGCAAGCACTGACGGGCGGTGAATATCTCGTTGTGAGTGAATCGCTCGCGTTCCGGCGCGGGATCACCCCGGAACAAAACACGATCCGCTTGGTGACGGATCAAGGCATTGTCACATTCACAGTTTTAGGCGTGTACTACGATTATTCCAGCGATCAGGGCACGTCGATTATGGCGGACAGCGTTTACCGCCGCCTATTCGATGATCCGTATATCACGTCGATCGCGGTGTTTCTTCAGCCGGGGACAGACTTAGCGACTGCGGCGGAAGCGGTTCGCTCAGCGGCGGCGGGGACAGAACTCACCGTACAAAGTAATCGCGCACTGCGGGCGGGCGTTTTCGATGTGTTCGAGCGCACGTTTGCAATTACCGACGCGCTTCAGCTTTTGTCGGTGCTGGTGGCATTCATCGGCATCTTAAGCGCGCTGATGGCGCTTCAATTGGAAGGTACGCGCCAGTACGGCGTGATGCGCGCTGTCGGCTTGACCGGGCGGCAGTTGTGGAACTACACGCTGATCCAAACCGGCTTGATGGGAATCACAGCGGGGGCGATGGCGATGCCGATCGGCGTCG
>CALBRY010000266.1 GCA_937927665.1 uncultured Chloroflexota bacterium | reverse complement strand
TCAATCATTCCAGCACGAGCTTAAGGGGAATTGAATATTCGCTGACGAGACGATAAATCTGTCAGGGATCGAACCGGTGTACCGAGACTTACCGCCGATTTAATGGGTCACCAAGCGATAGCCGATCCCCGGTTCTGTCAAAATGATCGATGGACGCGTCGGATCAGCTTCGATTTTTTGGCGCAGTTGAGCAAAATACACGCGCAAATAATGTGTCTCATTTTCGTATTCGCGCCCCCACACTTCGCGCAAAATTTGCCGGTGTGTAAGCACTTTGCCTGCATGCTGAATCATCAAGCGGAGTAATGCATATTCTGTCGGTGTCAGCTTAACAACTTCCCCTTTTACCGTGACCAACCGCCGGGTGACATCAACTTCTAAGTCTCCGGTCTTAAAGATCAACATTTCTTCTTTAGGCGCGGTATGGCGCATTGCGACGCGGATACGCGCCATCAATTCATCGGTGCTAAACGGCTTTGTCAGATAATCATCGGCTCCAGCATCAAGCGCACCAACCTTATCTTGATCGCTGTCGCGTACCGAAAGGATAATCACGGGGGTTTTCGTCCATTCACGAATGCGACGCAGCACATCCAACCCATCCAGATCGGGCAGCCCCATATCAAGAATGATCACATCGGGGCGGAGTTGAGCCGTCTTGAGAATCCCTTCCGCACCGTTCGCCGCTTCGTGCAAGTGATACCCATGTGCTTCTAGGCTGATGCGAAGAAAACGGCGAATCTGCACCTCATCGTCAATCACCAATACCTGTAACCCATCGCTGGTCATAGTGGAGCCTCTCTTACTGGAGGAGGAGTCCCATTCAACGGCAGCCGGATCATAAACCGAGTTCCGCCCTCACGCCGATTTTCCGCTCGCAGTGTTCCCCCGTGTGCTTCGATGAGTCCACGACTTATCGACAAGCCTAACCCGGTTCCACCGGTTGGTGTCCCCGGCAGTCGGTAGAACTTTTCGAAAACGGCTTCAAGTTTATCCGATGGAATACCGCTGCCCTCGTCGTCAATGTGCATCAAGATCGCCCAGTTATCCTGTTCAACCGAAATCTGAATCGGTCTTCCAGGTGGGCTGTAGCGGCATGCATTCTCCAGCAAATTCACGAGGACTTGTTCGATCAAGATGAAATCGACTTGTATCAGCGGTAGGTTGGGCTGAACCCGAATCTCGATTTTATGATCATCCGCGCACGCTTCGAAATTGCTCACCGCTACGCCGACAATTTCGCCAAGATCGCACCAATCACGTTTGAGCTGCAAGCGCCCACTTTCGAGCCGCGACATATCCAGCAGATTTTCGACCAATCGGTTAAGACGATCGGCGGCGCTTTGAATATCATGCGTTAGTGCGCTGCGGTCATCCGCACCTTGTGCTGTCACCAAGCTGCTAGCAGCTCCTTTGATCGACGCGATCGGTGTGCGGAGTTCGTGCGAAATCGAGTTCAACAGCGTGGTATACAGGCGCTCGGATTCTCGCAGCATAGCGGACTGCTGCGCCGCTTCGTCAAGGAGTTCACGCTCAATTCCCAAAGCGATCTGGTTAACAAACATTTCCAGCAGCGCCGCTTCCTCGACCGAAAGCCGCTCATCACGACGAAATCGAATGCCGATCACGCCGACGGTGCGATTCGGCGTCAGCAGCGGGAAGAATTGTGCCGATGACAGCGGCAGCGTTTCAGTGAAACGTCCGGCGGTTTTGCCGTGTTCAAACACCCACAGGGCAACACTGTATTCTTTCTCGTCAACCTGCATTGTGCTGCACTCATGCGGCTGATTTGATAAGGTTCCGGCGCTCGGAAGCATCACCGCGACATCCACCTGAAATATCCGCTCGATCTGATCGACAGCGGTACGCAGCACATCGTCCATGCTGACCGCAGTTGCGGTTTCGTGCGCCAGTGCGTACAACGCCAGTGTGCGATCTGCCGTATACCGTGCGATCCGCTCCTGTGCGCGAATGCGCGCCGTTAAACTTCCGGCGAAAATCGCAATCAAGAAATACAGGAGAAACAGGATAACATCCTGAACTTCGGAAATGATGAACGTAAAGCGCGGCTCGATAAAAAGAAAATTCCACGAAATCGCGCTGATCGCTGCCGCAACCAATGCCGGACCGCGCCCGATGTAGATCGCGATCAACAGCACGGCGAGCAGTTCGGTTAAGCCAACCGCTTGATAACCGAGCCACGGCAGCACGTTCACGAGAAGCAGATCCAAAATCGTGACCAAAGAAACGAGCGCTGCACCGACCAAATAATCTCGCAGTGATGAACTCAGCCTCGGCTGAAACTGAAGCGCCCGGCGGGTTCGCGGTTCTTTGACTTCATTCCCGGTGACTACATACACATCAATATCGCCGCTGGCACGAATAACATGATCCACGAGTGACCCGCCGCGCAGCAGTGTATACAGTGGTGAATGCTGCGGCTTGCCAATCACGATCTGCGTCACGTTCCGCTGATGGGCGAGACGAATCAACGCATCGGGGACATCCTGCCCGGTAACTGTAATCACCTCTGCCCCCAGATTGCGCGCCAATGCCAGATTGTGCGCAATCTGCTCCTTCATCTCCAGCGTCATTTCTTGCGCGGTTTCAACATACACGGCAAGCCACGATGCCTCTAGGCTGTATGCCATCCGGCGTGTCCAGCGGATCAGCTTTTCGGAAAACGGACTCGGACCAACAGCGACCAACAGCCGTTCACCGGATTTCCAAGGACCGGAGATTCGCTTGATCGCCATGTAGTCTTGCAGTTGATGATCAACCCGTTCAGCGGTCAGTCGGAGCGCCATTTCACGAAGCGCCGTTAGATTTCCCACACGGAAGAAATTATTCGCCGCCGTGTCGATCCGTTCGCGGGTATAGACTTTTCCCTCTGCAAGACGCTTTCGCAGATCATCCGGCGATAGGTCAATCAGTTCGATCTCGTTCGCCAGATCAAGGATCGAGTCGGGGAGCGTCTCGCTCACATGGATACCGGTAATCTGCTGAACAGTATCGGCGCGGCTCTCAAAATGCTGCACATTGACTGTCGTCCAGACATCGATTCCGGCTTCTAGCAGTTCGATCACATCGAGATAGCGTTTGGAATGGCGCGACCCCGGCGCGTTGGTGTGAGCCAGTTCATCGACCAACGCCAACCGGGGCGCACGCGCTAACACAGCATCAGAATCCATTTCTTCAAGGACAGCGCCGCGATATTCCTGTTTGCGCCGCGGAATCACTTCCAAGCCGCTGATCAATGCTTCGGTTTCAGCGCGTCGGTGAGTTTCGACATATCCGACCACAACATCAACACCATCTAACTTACGCTGACGTGCCGATTCAAGCATGGCGTAGGTTTTGCCTACGCCAGCCGCCATACCGAGAAATATCTTGAGTTTGCCGCGTGTTTTCGATTCCTCGATTTTTTGGATCGCGGCGAGAAGCACATCAGGATCGGGACGCTGATCATCATTCATCGCGTTTATCTCTCATGGGGCAGCATGACGCCGCCCCTTCTCTATTCTATGCTGTCCAGCGCTAGATTGAGCAGCAGCACATTTACACGCGGCTGACCGAGAATCCCGAACTGCGGAGCTTCGGTGTACTGCGTGGTGAGCGATTCCACCTGCGCGCGTTCGAGTCCGCGCGCCTGTGCCACACGATCAATTTGAAGCGCCGCCGCTTCCGGGCTAATGTGCGGATCAAGCCCGCTGGCTGATGCGAACAATAGATCAGACGGGATCGGCGCATCTTCCGGGAGATTATGTGCGGCGCGAATGGCGGCGGCGCGTTCGACTACCTGATCTGCAAGTGTTGCGTTTGTCCAACCGTAATTGGTCGCACCGGATGCCGTCAGCGCATCTGCCGATGATCCCTGCATAGCATTGACCGCCGATGGACGCCACCAGAAATACGCCGGATCATCGGTTGTTTGACCGATCAACGCCGAGCCGACCACCTGCCCATCTTGCACGATCAGACTGCCATTCGCCTGATAAGGAAAAAACACTTGCCCAATTCCGGTCATCAACAGGGGATAGAGTACCCCTGTGATCAGCGAGAGAAGGATAAACGCGGTCAATGCCGCGCGAAGCTGCTTTGCCATCACGCCACCCCTAGCAACGAAATCAGCAGGTCGATCAATTTGATGCCAATGAACGGCGCGATCAAACCGCCCAAGCCGTAAATCAACAGGTTGCGCTGAAGCACTGCCGACGCGCTCATCGGTTTGTAACTTACACCGCGCAGCGCCAGCGGAATCAATGCGACGATGATCAGCGCGTTAAAAATGGTCGCGCTCAGGATCGCGCTCTGTGGACTGCTCAATCCCATTATGTTGAGCGCTGCCAGCGGTCCAGCCTCACCGGGAACTGCCGCATACAGTGACGCAAACAGCGCCGGAATGATGGCGAAATACTTGGCGACATCATTGGCGATGCTAAACGTAGTCAGTGCGCCGCGTGTCATCAAAAGCTGCTTGCCAATCTCCACCACTTCGATCAGCTTGGTCGGGTCGCTGTCGAGATCGACCATATTTCCGGCTTCGCGCGCGGCTTGCGTACCTGTGTTCATCGCCACACCAACATCTGACTGTGCCAGCGCCGGGGCGTCGTTTGTGCCGTCTCCCGTCATCGCCACGAGATGCCCATCGCCTTGTTCATGGCGTATACGGCGGAGTTTGTCCTCTGGTGTCGCTTGTGCCATAAAGTCATCAACTCCGGCTTCGGCGGCGATCGCGGCGGCAGTCAGCGGGTTATCTCCAGTGATCATGATTGTGCGGATACCCATCGCCCGAAGCTGCCCGAAGCGCTCGTTGATGCCGCCCTTCACGATGTCCTTGAGTTCGATAACACCCAGCACATCGCGCCCTTCGCTGACAACCAGCGGCGTACTCCCGCGCCGCGCAATCTCATCCACGGCGGTGCTGACAGCGGCAGGAAACTGACCATTGTTCGATCCAACATGCTTACGAATGGCATCCGCCGCGCCTTTGCGAATACTCCGCGCAGGCTGTCCATCGACAGCCGCGAAATCGACACCGCTCATGCGTGTCTGTGCGCTGAAGGGGATGAACTCGGAATGGAGTTCGCCCAATTCGCGCCCACGTATCCCGAATTTCTCTTTTGCTAACACCACAATCGAGCGCCCTTCCGGCGTTTCATCAGCGAGGGAACTCAACTGCGCGGCATCGGCTAACCGCGCCTCGGCAACTCCCGGCGCGGGAATAAAGCGTGTTGCCATCCGGTTACCAAGCGTGATCGTCCCGGTTTTATCAAGCAGCAGCACATCGACATCACCCGCCGCTTCGACTGCGCGCCCGCTGGTTGCCAACACATTTCGCTGGATCATGCGATCCATCCCGCTGATTCCGATTGCGCTCAACAAACCGCCGATCGTCGTCGGGATTAAACACACAAGCAGCGCGATCAACACAGGAACGGTCGCCGTCGTCTGTGTGATTCCCGATTCGGCTTCACCGTAGGCTGCGAATGCCCTCAGCGTAACCACTGCCAGCAGGAAAATAATCGTCAAACCGGACAGCAGGATCGTCAGAGCGATCTCATTCGGTGTTTTCTGACGTTTTGCGCCTTCGACCAGTGCGATCATCCGATCAAGAAACGTACTTCCCTGCTCAGATGTGATGCGAATAACAATGCGATCGCTGAGCACCCGTGTGCCACCTGTTACCGCGCTGCGATCGCCGCCGCTCTCACGGATAACTGGCGCGCTTTCTCCAGTGATCGCGCTTTCGTCTACGCTGGCGATCCCTTCGACCACTTCGCCATCACCGGGAATTTGATCGCCCACTTCGCACACGACGAGATCACCGCGTTTTAGTTCTGCCGCCGAAACACGCTGTTCGTGTCCATGTGTCACGCGGCGGGCAGTCATCTGTGTGCGTGTCTTGCGGAGTGCTTCCGCCTGTGCTTTGCCGCGACCTTCCGCCATCGCTTCTGCAAAGTTGGCAAACAACACCGTAAACCACAGCCACAGCGCGATCTGGATATTAAAGCCCATCTCCGCCGAGCCGCCGCTGATTGCATCGCGCAGAAGGATCAAGGTGGTCAGCACCGCGCCGATCATCACGACGAACATCACCGGGTTTTTCACCTGCTGGCGCGGATCGAGCTTGCGAAACGCATCCACAAATGCGCGGCGCAAAATCGACGCTTCGAACAACGGTCGCGCTTTCATTTTCGATTCCATTGGACTATCCCTTAGAACGTCTGCGCGTTGAGCGCAAGCAGTTGTTCAACAATTGGACCGAGCGAGAGCGCCGGGAAGAATGTCAGCGCGCCAACGATCAGAATTACGGCGATCAGCAGTACGACGAACAGCGGCGAGTCCGTCGGGAATGTTCCCGCTGATGCAGGCGCAATCTGTTTACCTGCCATACTGCCAGCAATCGCCAGCACAGGAAGGATTACGCCGAAGCGACCGATCCACATGGCGATGCCAATCAGCGTGTTATAGAACGGCGTATTGGCATTCAAACCCGCGAAGGCGCTCCCGTTGTTCGCTGCTCCCGACGTGAAGGCATACAAAACTTCGCTGAAGCCATGCGCGCCCATATTCGTCCGGCTGGAAAGTCCGGCATCCGTGACGACGCCTAATGCAGTGAATAAAAGGATCGCCGCGCTTGGCAGCAGGATGGCAAGAATTGCCATTTTAACTTCACCCGCTTCGACCTTCTTTCCGAGATATTCCGGCGAACGTCCGACCATCAACCCGGCGATGAATACCGTCAGGATCACGAAGATCAGCATGCCGTAAAGTCCCGCACCCACACCGCCGAAAATTACCTCACCAAGCATCATATTGAGCAGCGCAATTCCACCCGCAATCGGGCTGAAACTGCTGTGCATCGCGCTGACCGATCCATTGGATGCGACGGTTGTCGCCGCGCCCCATAAAATGCTGTTGGTGATTCCGAACCGGAGTTCTTTTCCTTCCATCGGCAGAATTCCACCGACAACCGGATTCGGTGTGTATTCTGAAACGAGCATCACGCTCAACCCCAACACGAACAGGATGAACATCGCCGCGAAGATCGCCCACCCCTGAGGCTTACTCCCAACCGTCACGCCATATGTATACGTGAGCGAAGCCGGGATCACGAGAATCGAGAACATCTGCAAAAAGTTGCTGAATGGTGTCGGATTCTCATAGGGGTGTGCACTGTTGACGTTGAAGAATCCGCCGCCGTTCGTTCCCAACTGCTTGATCGCGATTTGCGATGCTGCTGCTCCTTGCGGGAGCATCTGCGTTTCCCCCGAAAGCGTAGTCGCTGCAGCAGGCGCGTTGAAGTTCTGCACCACCCCCTGACCGATCAGCAGAATCGTCAAAATGATGCTGAGGGGGAGCAGCACGTAGAGCGTTGATCGCACCAGATCAACCCAGAAATTTCCGAGCGATTTGCCCGCCCGCCCAATCAAACCGCGAATTAACGCGACCACGACGGCGATCCCTGTCGCGGCGCTAACGAAGTTTTGCACCGTCAACCCGATCATCTGCGTCAGGTATGTGAGGGTGGTTTCACCCGCATATGCTTGCCAATTGGTGTTGGTGACAAAACTGGTCGCCGTGTTGAAGGCGAGAAACGGTTCAACATTTCCTAAGCCCGCCGGATTAAGCGGTAAATACCCCTGTATAAGCTGCAAGACGAACAGGAACACGAAACCTACCGCGTTGAACAGAATCACCGCCCACGCATACGCTTTCCAATCTTGCTCGGCGCGACTGTCGATCCCGATCAAGCGATACAGCCCGTTTTCAACGGGACGCAGCACGAACGAGAGTAGGTTACGCTCTCCACGAAATACCCGCGCCATATAGCCACCAAGAAGGGGCGTACACACGATCAGCAGACCAAGATACAGCGCGATTTGAAGGAATTCGAACGTAGTCATCCTAGAATCGCTCCGGATACAGCATCGAATAAACGAGATAGATCAGCAGCCCCAATGCCACCAATCCAACGAGTATCAGTTCCAGACTCATGACGACCTCCGCTCAAGTACGGTGATCATTATCTGGAAATTGAGATCAGGTGTGGGTCAAAAGTTTGAGGCGGTGCATCAAGGAAGTATCAATAAAGAGCACGCGATGCGGTTTATCGCTTAAAATCGAGGGTATCTTTCCAGAATTACGCGAGGCATTCTTGAAGAACTCACCAGCAGAACGTATTGACTCCAATTGGGTGAAGTCGCTTCAGACGTATGTTGTGGTCTTGTTCGCGATCGCCGTCGTGACGTTGTGCGCGTTTTTCGTGCGTAATACGCTGACTCTGGCGAACTTCACCATGATTTATCTGCTGCTGGTGCTGATCGTCGCAATCGGTGCGGGGACGATCCCTGCTAGCATGAGTGCAGTCGTCAGTTTCATCTGCATCAACTTCTTTCTTGTGCCGCCTTACTATTCGCTGCTCGTCGCCGATCAACGCGAAATTCTCGATCTTGTCGTGTTTTTGATCGTCGCCGGACTCGCCGGACGGCTCGGATCACGAGTACGCCAACAAGCTCAAGAGGCGCAGCAGCGCGCACGCGAGCAGGAAATCCTCTACCAGCTTACCCGCGCCTTCAACCAATTAATGCATCATGATGGCGTCTATCAGGCGCTCACCCATGTTTTGCTCACCGATATGCGCGCGGTATGGGTCGAGATTCTGCCCCTCAGAACGCAGTCTCCTTCTCATGAAAATGGCACTGCTTATTACCTGCTCCTGCAAGGAGGCGAGCGTATTTATGCGACCGTCAGCGCGGCATTTGACGCACCGCTCACCCCGTCTCAGCTTGCGCTCCTTAATGCCTGTGTCTCTCAAGCGGCGATGGCATTACAGCGAATCGACTTAACCGAACGCGCCATCAAAAGCCAACAGTTTGAAGAAGCGGACAAGCTCAAAACAGCTATTCTTCAAGCGGTATCGCATGATTTGCGGACACCGATTACGATTATCAAATCGTCTGCCAGCAATCTGCGTCAATTTCATGATCAACTCTCTCCGCAAGAGGAGCAAGAAATCACCGAAACGATTGAATTGGAAACCGATCATCTGGATAAACTGGTCGGCAACTTGCTCGATATGTCACGACTGCAAGCAGGAGCGCTCTCGCTCAACCGCCGCTTGAACGATCTTGAAGAAATCGCGGGCGATATTGCCGCTCAATCGTGGCAACGTACCCGTCAGGAGCGCATCAAGTTAAATTTCCCGGATGATCTGCCGCTGGTATCATCCGACTATGGGCTGGTGCGTCAGGCATTGAGCAATCTCATCGATAACTCGCTGCGCTATGAACCCGCCGATAGGCAAATTGAGATTTGCGGGATCATTCAGGATCGAGAGGCATATATCAAAGTCGTCAATCATGGCGACTCGATCTCTGATGCGGTCAAAACGGATATCATGAAACCGTTTTATCATGGACGCGATGGGCATATCGGTCTGGGGTTACCGATCGCAAAAGGGATTATCGAGGCACATCAAGGGCGGTTATGGGTCGAAGATACACCGGGAGGCGGTGCAACCTTTGTTATCGCGCTCCCCTTGGGTAAGGATACTTCCGATGAAGCAAAAAATACTCGTGGTGGATGACGAACCTCAGATCCGCCGTCAGCTTAAAATTGGTCTGGCGGGTTATGGCTATGAGGTTTGGACTGCCGGAAATGGCAGTGAAGCCCTCACGCTCACCGCGCAGCATGCGCCGGATATGATCGTTCTCGATATCTCATTGGGTTCAGAACCCGACGGAATCGAAGTATGCCGCCGCATCCGCGAATGGTCACAAGCACCGATCATCATGCTTTCGGTGCATGACGAGGAAAAAACAAAAGTGACTGCGCTCAACGCGGGCGCAGATGACTACGTGACGAAGCCATTCGGGATGGAAGAACTGCACGCGCGCATGTTGGCGATCTTACGGCGTGTCGCAGCAGAACCCGGTACAGGCATGAAACCAGAAATCATCGTCGGTGACCTGCGAATTGATCTGGTTAACCGTTTGGTATACATCGAAAATGAAGAAGTGCATTTGACCCCCACCGAATATGATCTGCTGCGCCTGCTGGCGACGCATCCGGGAAAGGTCATGACACATAAGGCGATCCTAAACGCGGTTTGGGGGGCGGAATACAGCGAGATGGATCATTACGTCCGCGTTTTTGTGAATCAACTACGTAAGAAGCTGCACGAAAATCCAGCACGTAATATCCGCTACATCCTCAATGAGCCGGGTGTTGGCTACCGCTTCGTGATGCCGAAATAGAATCGCCCCCAACTTGATTCGGTCAAATCAGGGGCGAATAAGCTTGATCACGCTTGGGCGGGGATGCTTACATGTTCTTCCTCTATCGCATGATGATCCATCACATGCTCAAATGTGACCTTGAATCCTGCCGGAAGTGGAAGCGAATCTAGGTTGATCTGCTTGATATTCAGCGAGACATCATCCGATTCAAGCAGCGCATCGCGCAAGAAGCGATCCGTTGACATGTGCAGCAGGTTGAACGGGAAGCGTGTTCGCAGCGCGCCAATATAAACATGGACGTATACCCCCGGATATTCACGCCGGATGTTGTCCAGAATGGTGGCGACGCTCTGATACAAGTCACGATACGGTTCATCAACGACGAGGGTAACGCCCTTCTCCCAATCATTGAGCGCGCGAATTTCTTCACTGCGCTTTAAGAACGCCTCGGTGCGTTTGGGATCAACATCGATGTGGATAATTTGCAGCGGAATATCGCGCTTCAAGATGCGATTGACCACCCGTACCGACAACTGCGACCACGTATCGCACAGGAAAATCGCCAATTCTTTGTGATGAGTCGGATCGAATACGACCGGCTTATTCTCAAAGACAGGGATTTCTTGCAGTTTCAGCCGCGCGGCAGTTTCTTTATAGTGGCGATGGATACGGAAGAATACCCAGACCAATGTCGGAATGAGCATTACGATCGCCCATGCACCATCGGCAAACTTTGTGATGATGAACACAAACATCACGATGAAGGTGATCATCGCACCGACGCCAGACACCGCCAGTTTTAGCCGCCAGCGCGGATCATAGTAGATCTTGGTTTCCAATCCCCATGTGAACTCACCCGGTTTGACATGCCCTGCACGCCAGAAACGGCGCGCCATACCCGTTTGACTGATGGTGAACCCGAGGAACACGCCAATCGCGTACAGCGGAATCAGGTTCGTAACCAATGCCCCGGTGGCGGCGACAAGGAAAATCGCTGCGCCTGACAGTGTGTAAATACCCCAGCTAAAGACCAATCGGCGTCCCCGGTAGGTGAGTTGACGCGGCAAGAAACCATCGCTGCTGTGAAGCGCCGCAAGCTGCGGAAAGTCGGCAAACGGGGTGTTCGCCGCCATGAACAGGACAGCGAATGCCCCCGCCATCGTCAGCACATACCCCAAGTAACCGAGTCCCTCTTCACCATACACGGTGCGCGCAAGTTGGCTGATTACGGTTTCGTGGTGCGACGGGATTGCCTGAATCGCATTTGCGAGAACGGTGATACTGAGGAACAGTGTGATCAGGATGACGCTCATCACAACCAGCGTATTGGCGGCATTTTTCGCGCGCGGTTGGCGGAAAAGCTGTGTATCGTTGGAAATCGCTTCAATACCGGTGAGCGCCGTGCAGCCGGACGAGAATGCGCGCAGCAGCAGCAGTATTCCGATCGGCTCAAGTGTGTTGTGCTGAATCGCTTCGACACCCACGACGGTTCCAAGCGATCCTGTGATCAGCTTCAAGAAGCCTAAGACGAGCGTGATCCCAATCGTGAATAGGAAGAAGTACGTCGGGATGGAGAACAATCGAGCGCTCTCTTTGACGCCGCGCAGGTTGATGAACGTCATGAACAGAATCACGATGATCGTCAACGGCACACGGTATGGCAGAAGCGCCGGAACCACGCTGATGACATTGGCGACACCCGCGCTAATACTGACGGCAACGGTCAGAATATAGTCGGTCAGCAGCGCCGCGCCTGTTACCTGAGCGAGTTCTTCGCCAAGATTCTCTTTCGCAACACGGTAACCGCCGCCGCCCGCCGGATTCGAGAAGATCGTTTGACGATAAGAAATCGTCACGATACCGATCAAAATGGCGATCGCGATCGCGATCGGAATTGAAACGGTATTTCCGGAAAATCCGAACAGCGCGAATGTACCGATCGCGGCAGTATTCAGGATCAGCAGAATTTCTTCAGTCGCATAGGCGACCGACGATAATGCATCACTTGCAAGCACCGCGAGCGCGATGGGATTTGACGCAGTTTGGTGGGAGATATCCGCGGTTTGAAGACGCTTCCCAAATACGAGCGTCGCAAACCGCTCTCGGGCATCATGGATAGACATTTGGTTTTTCCTGATCATTGGGCAGGGAAAGTATACGGGCGCGCAATCAAGAAACTGTCAGGAGAACAGCGCTAGCCCGTAAAGAAACTATCAAGATCGTCAATTACCGGATCACCGGACTGTGTGCCGGAGTGTTGACGACAAACGGCACTTGATCTACGCCGAGTTTTCCACTGATCAGCGTATGCAAGCGGCGATGCTGCGCGTTAAAACGCCGCTCAAGCAGCCATATACGGAACTTCTGCCAGTATGGGATGAAACTCGCGGGCACGTTAGCGAACACGACATCCGCATCGACCAGTTCGGCGGCATCAGCGACCGCATCAAGTGCAGTTACATACTGCATCGATACGAACGACAAGTTCACCTGATAATCCTCTGCGGTCGCCTTGTAGTCTTCAATCGACTTTCGCTCCTGATACGTGAGCGGCGTTTCTCCGTAGGGTGTTCCCAGATAACTAGGATGTGTGACAGGGATCAAGCGGAGCAGCACGACATCGGCTTGATTGCCACGCGCCAACGCACAGGCAAGATGAACAGCCTGCATCGTCCATGCCTGCGCCGACATCTGAACGAGGATAGATTTCATGACATACCCTGCTGTGGTGACGAACGGTTTAGTGTTTCTATTTTGAATTTACGCTTGGGGACGTAAAGATAGGAACAATGGAACCCAGCTTGAAATCAAGATCGTGTAAAGAATCATCCAAAGGCAGATTCTCACGCGAACATCGTATTCAGTTCTCATTGTTCACTAATATGATTTCACATTAGGGGTCTGATTTGTGTGCTTTAATCGGTTCAGTCAACGTTATGTATGGAGGATGCGATCGTGAAAATCGTGCTGAACATCGCTGCTGTCTTTATG
>CALBRY010000265.1 GCA_937927665.1 uncultured Chloroflexota bacterium | reverse complement strand
CGTCGTGTATCAGGGCAGCTATACCGATAACCGCACCATCATTCAATCACAGCTAGCAGCGGGCGAAGGTCCTGATGTCGCTGTAATGCTGGCGACTGACCTCCTCAGCTTTATCGAAGCGGGAACGATCGTTCCCGCGCAGCAGTTTGTCGATGCGGATGAAGATGGCGCGGCATATGTCGAAGATTTCTTCGATGCGTTCCTGTATAACAGCGTGGACGAAAATGGTCAGCTCTGGGCGATTCCATTCCAACGCAGCACCCCGATCCTGTATTACAACGCTGATCTGTTCGCCGAAGCCGGACTCGAAGTGCCGACCAACCGTGACGAACTGGCGGCGGCGGCTCAAGCACTGACGACCGAAGACCGTTGGGGCTTCTGGTATCCGTCGGAAGGCTTCCCGATCTGGATGTTTACCGCATTCAATATCGCGGGCGGTGAGCCGCTGATTGGTGACCGCTTTGATCAGGTATTCTTTAACACCGAATCAACGGCTTCCGGGCTTCAGTATCTCCTCGATTTGAGCGGCGAATACGGCGTGATGCCCGCTGGCGCGCTCTCGTGGGGCGATGGTCCGACGATCTTTACGAGCGGTCAGGCGGCGATGCTGGCGCATACGACGGGCAGCCTGACGCGTATCCTCGGTGAAGCGACATTTACTGTTGGCACGGCGTTCTTGCCATTCGGTCCGGCGGGTGAAGATGGCACGGGCTACGGCGCTCCGACCGGCGGCGGCAATCTCTACATCTTCGCAAACAGCACGCCTGAAGAACAGGCTGCCGCGTGGGAATGGGTGCGCTTCCTGTCCTCGCCGGAAATTCAGGCAGATTGGACATCGCGCACAGGTTACATCGCATCGGTGGAAAGCGCATGGGAAACCGACACACTGGTGCAGTTGGTCGAGTCGACGCCCCAGTACGCGATGGCGCGCGATCAATTGGCATTCGCGGGTAAAGAATTCACCGCGTTCCGCTCGATCGATATTCAGAACATCATCAATACCACACTGAGCAGCATTATCGCAGGCGAAGTAACAGACATCGCCGCCGCGCTCGAAGCGGCGCAGGCGCAAATCGATTCGCTTCTCGCCGAATAAGCACGCTGCGGTACTATATTCCTCTCCTCAGGGACACGGTGACGTGTCCCTGAGCCGTTTATTGGAGACTGCTCTATGGATGCCGCCATTACAACGCCTGCTCGTATCAAACAAGTTCGTCCGCGAAAGTCGATTCTCCATTGGCTCGCGCCGTATTTGTTGATCGCTCCAACGTTCGCGATCATTTTCTTGTTCACCCTTAAGCCAACAGTTGGGGCGATTCATGACAGTCTGTTTCGTCCGGCGCGGTTGGCGCAAGACCCGCCGGTCTATGTCGGTCTAGAGAACTATTTTGACCTGTTCGATCCGACCCATTACCTCGGGGCGCGTTTTGGGCGTATTCTGGGCAATACCATTCTGTTTGGCATGTTCACCGTAGCAATCGGCGTGCCGCTCGCGCTGATGTTCGCGCTGCTGCTTAACCGTCGCCTGAAACGAATGGGACTCTGGCGTTTCAGCTTTGTGTATCCGTCGCTGCTGCCCATCATCGGGGCGGCGAGTATTTGGGCGTTTATCTTTGCGGATCAAGTCGGGTTGGCGGCGGCGATCCTGAATATGTTGGGCTTGGAGGATGTGAATTGGCTTGGTAACCCGAATCTCGTGCTATGGGCGATCATCATCATCAACGTGTGGAGTCAAACTGGCTATTACATGCTGTTCTTTCTCGCCGGGTTGCAAGGAATCCCACGCGATTTATACGAAGCCGCCGAGCTTGACGGTGCAGATTACCGTCAGCAGTTTCTTTATCTAACTCTGCCGCTGCTGCGGCGGACAAGCCTTTTCGTCCTCACGATCGGGTTTGCATTTGCTTTCCAGACTGTTGATCAACTGCAAGCGCTGACCGATGGCGGACCCGGCGACCGCAGCAATTTGATCCTGTACTTCATCTATCAAAATATCGGGGAGCGCCGCAATTGGGGTTATGTCAACGCGATGACGATTCTGCTGGCGCTGCTCGTGCTCGTCGTTACAGTGGCGAATTTTGCATTCTTCGAGCGTGGAGGGCGTGAAAATGACCGATAAACCGACACTGGGCAGTCGTCTAACGACGCTGTTCACGATGGTGGTCGCGCTAATCTGGTTGACTCCGCTCATTTTCACCCTATTGATGAGTGTTCGCCCACCCGCCGAAGCGATCATACAGGGTGGTTTGTTTTTCGGCAGTTCGATCACGTTCGAAAATTATGTGAACGCGTGGAATATCGCACCGTGGCATCTGCATTACATGAGCAGCATCATTTTCGTTGTGGGAACGCTGCTCGTGCAGTGGGTGACGGTGACAATGGCGGGTTATGCCTTTGCGCGTATGAAATTCGCTGGACGTAATCTGCTGCTGATTCTGCTGCTGATGCAGTTGATGATTCCCCCCGGTGTGCTGTTGGTGCAAAACTTCGCAACCGTGCGCGATCTCGGCTTGTTCGATACCCATTGGGCGATGATGCTCCCGTACTGGGGATCGGCGTTCGGGACGCTCCTGCTGCGTCAGACCTTCCGCGAAATCCCGATAGATTTGGAAGAAGCCGCGCGCATCGACGGTGCAAACTGGTTTCAACTGATGCGAAAGATTTATATTCCGCTGGCGATTCCGGCGTATATCGCTTTTTCGCTGGTGTCGATTAGCTCTCACTGGAATGAGTTTTTATGGCCGCTCGTTGTTACGCAGTCGGAACATGTCCGACCGCTAACGGTCGCGTTGAGCCGTTTGATCCGCACCGCCGATCAAGGTTCAATGTACAGTTTGCTTATGGCGGGGACGGTGCTGGTCGTCGCACCGTTGAGTATCCTGTTTATCCTGTTTCAGCGGCGGTTCGTGGAGAGTTTCGCGTCCAGCGGGATTAAATAGCGCTCATTCAAACGAGGATCGGTGCTTAAAATACCAGATCGTCGCTTCGGTGCGGTTGTTAACGTTGAGCTTGGCGAAAATGCTTTTGATGTGAAATCCGACCGTGTTCCGGCTGATTGCTAACTGCTCGGAAATTTCGGTATTCGTCAAACCGGACGCGATGCAAACCAGCACTTCCATTTCGCGCTGTGAAAGATCATCTTTCTTGGAGGGAGATTGCAGAAGAGACTGTGCGATATGCGGGTAGATCAATTGCCCCTGTGCGACCTGCCGGATCGATTCGCTGATCTGCCGGAACGACTGCGATTTAAAGACGTAGCCTTCCGCGCCGCGCTGCATGGCGGCACGAATTTCGTGCAGTTCTTCACAGCCGCTTAAAATTAGTGTGCGGACTTTGATTCCGCGCCGCCGAATTTCGTCGAGGATTGCCAAACCGGGATCAGGCATGAGAAGATCGAGTATGATGATATCCACATGCGCTGTCTGGAGCAGGGCGAATAATCCGGCGCGATTTTCTGCTGTGCCGACGACATGAATATCGCTGGTGGTTTTGAGAAGCGCGGCGAATCCCTCGAGGAAGATCGGGTGATCATCTATCAGGGCAACATGAATTTTATCGCTCATAGGGATCACAAAAACGAAATCTTCCCCACTTGTTTAGGTGGGATTTCCGCTACCTGAATGCGGGTTGTATTGGGCTGACTGATGCTCGTATGCTTCTCTCATAAATATCATCTTTGCCGTCAAGAGTATAGATGACATTCGGCGTGTTTTGCCACTTGTCTGGCAAGCATACACGCATATACAGTTTTTTCGGGATTTGTCTTTATGGACTGGCAGGCTCAAAACGCCGCGCTTCTCAAGATTTGGGGAGAAGCACAGGCGCAAATGATCGATGTTTGGGGGCGCATCGCGCAGCAGGCGCAAGCGCCTTTTCAGCATGGGCACTCGCCCTTTGGATCGACGGTATTCGATGCCTCCACCGATGCGATCCGTCAAGGAATTCGCGCCGTCGCGTTTGATGCTGACCCGACCGCGCGCGAAGCCGCAGAAAAACTATTCGTCAGTCAAACCAGTGTTGTCCGCCTGCTTGAGATGACTCTACGCATCTGGGGAAGCGTGTACCCCGTGCTAGAAAGCGGCGGCGATTGGCGATTTGCGCTCCATGAGCAGATGACATGGGTCAAATCGCAGACCCTTCACGCGGCGACTCAGGGATTGCATCCGAACGGCACATATCAGCAGTTGTGGACAGCGTTTCTGCATGAAAGCCAATCCTTCGGCAGACCTTGGATCGAAGACCTCGATCGACCTTCGCCAATTAGCCCCGGCGCGGGTGAACTGGCATGGGAAACGTATCAAAAAACCTTCGGCGAATTGGTCAGCCTACCGACCGCGATCCACACCCGCGCCATTGATGACGGAATGCGCGCCACATTCGGCGCATGGATCGATATGCAGCAGGCGCTTTACCAGTACAACGCAATCCTTGCCGATACGTGGGTGAGTGCATTTGAGCAATTCATCCATGATTTGATCCGCTTAATGGAATCGGGTGAACTGCTCGAAAGTGTGCGCGATCTCCTGAATCGTTGGAGCGCCGTCGCGGATAACAGTTTCAAGCAGTCATTTTTGACCGCCGATTATGTGCGCGCACAATCACGGTTGGTCGAGACCGTCACCCAGTACCGCCAGCGCCAGCGTGCCGTCAATGAGCGCTTTATGGAGTTGTTTGATCTCCCGACTCGCGCCGAAGTCGATGAAGCGCACCGCCGCATCTACGAACTCCGCAAAGAAGTGAAAGAACTAAAGCGCGAAATCGAGGCGCTGCGTTCCAAAACGAACGGAGCAAACGGATCGACGACTGGAGGAGGCGCATGAGTATTCCCGCTTTCCCGCTGGCGCTTTCGTCTGACGAGATCGCGCAGCAGTTGATCGAGCTGAGCCGCCGTGCTGTTGATGGCGTTTACGCGCTCAGCCGCGTGCGCGAAGCGGATGTTGCTTACGGTGTGACTCCCAAAACGGTTGTGTATCAAGATGGGTTGGTCACGCTCTATCGCTATACGCCGCGTGTTGAACAGCCGCTCCAGCCGCCGATCCTGATTACGTATGCACTGGTTAACCGCCCCTACATGATCGATCTCCAGCAGGATCGTTCGCTCGTTTCCGGCTTGCTCGATCGCGGTTTGGATGTCTACCTGATCGACTGGGGGTATCCACAGCGCAATGATCGCTGGCTGACGCTCGATGATTACATCAACGGCTACATGGATGAGTGTGTTGAACATCTGCGCCGCATAAGCGGACACCCGCGCATCAACCTGATCGGCATCTGTCAGGGCGGCGCATTCAGCCTATGTTATGCCGCGCTGAATCCTGAAAAAGTCGCCAATCTGGTGACGATGGTCGCTCCGGTCGATTTTCATGTCGCGGATGGACTGCTTAATTTATGGATGGGCGCGAATGGCGGCGCTCCGACGATTTCGCCGGAAATGATGGTCGAGTCGTTTGGGAATATCCCCGGCGACGTGATGAATTTCGGCTTTTTGATGCTCAAACCGTTCGAATTGGGTTTACAGAAATATCTCTCCCTGCTTGATACATTCGACGATTCCAGCCATTCCGCCAATTTCCTCCGTATGGAAAAATGGATTTTCGACAGCCCCGATCAAGCAGGGGCGGCATGGGCGGAATTTGTGCGGAATTTCTACATCGAAAACAAGTTGATCAAGGGACAGGTCGAAATCGGCGCGCGGCGGGTCGATCTCAGGCAGATCAGTATGCCTGTTCTCAATTTATACGCCGAAAAAGATCATCTTGTTCCGCCTGCCTCAAGTCGTGCGCTTCAGGGTGTGATCAGCTCCAATGATTACACCGAGGTTTCGTTTCCGGTGGGGCATATTGGTATGTACGTGAGCGCCAAAGTCCAAAGAATTCTCCCTCCCACAATTGCTGATTGGATCACTGCACGGATGGATGCGCACAGATGAACCTTGGAAGCATACTTAACCGTCATGCGCGCTACCGCCCCGATCACACGGCGGTGATTTTTGGCGATATACGCCTTAGCTACGCGGAGTTTAACCGCCGTGTCAACCGGTTGGCGCATGGGTTGATACGCGAAGGGATTCAAAAAGGCGACAAGATCGCAACGATCTTACCGAATACGCTCGAACTGCTTGAAGTGTATTGGGCGGTCGCCAAGATTGGCGCGGTTGTCGTGCCGTTGAGCAATCTTCTACGTGGGCAGGGCTTAACCCGCTTGCTCAATGATTCGGATACGGCGCTGATCATCACCGATTCAGGTTTTGTCGAACACCTTGATCCGGTGAAGTCCGAACTTCCGCTTGTTGCACCTCAGCGCTATTTTTTGATTGACCAAGCTGATATTCCCGGCTATCGACTCTACAGCGCATTGACCCACGATTCACCCGAATATGACCCGATCGGAATCGAAATCGCGGCGGATGACCTGTACAACATCTTTTACAGCAGCGGCACAACCGGACTCCCGAAAGGGATCATGCATACGCATCAGATTCGGGTGCTGTACGGGATGCTGTTCACGATGACATACCGGATCACTCCGGAAAGCGTCATCCTGCACGCCGGATCGATCATTTTTAACGGCGCGTGGTTGACGCTGATGCCCGCGTTCTTCGTCGGTGCGACGTATATTCTTGCGCCATACTTCGATCCAATTTCGACGATTCGCACGATTGAGCGGGAAAAAGTGACGCATATCAAGATGGTGCCGTCACAGATCATCCAGCTTTTGAATCAGCCGAATTTTGGCGAGGCGACCTGCGGAACACTGGAAATGCTCGGCTCTGTTGGCGCGCCGCTCCATCTGCTGCACAAAGAAGAACTTCAGCGAAAACTTCCCAACCGCTTAATCGAATTGTACGGCTTGACCGAAGGTTTTATGACGATCCTCGATAAGAGTGATCTGCCGCGCAAGCTCGGCTCGGTGGGGGTGCCGCCGCCGACGATGGATATGCGTATCGTAGACGATCAGGGACACGAGATGCCAACCGGAGCAGTCGGGGAGATCATCGGGCGTGGTCCGCTGATGATGACGGGGTATTACAAGCGTCCCGACCTGACCGAAGGCGCGATCAAGGATGGATGGCTGTACAGCGGTGATATGGGCTACATTGACGATGAAGGCTTCTTGTATCTGGTTGATCGCAAGAAAGACTTGATTATCTCCGGCGGCGTAAATGTTTACCCGCGTGATATTGAAGACATCTTACTGAAGCATGAATCAGTCGCGGAAGTCGCAGTGATCGGCGTGCCGGATGACAAATGGGGCGAATGCCCGATTGCGATGGTGCGCTTGAAGGGTGAAATCAAGCCTGATGATCTGATGACGTGGGTCAATGCCCGCGTTGAAGCGCGGTATCAGCGGGTGCGGGAAGTGGTCATTCTGCAAGAATTCCCGCGCAATACTGCCGGAAAAACGCTCAAACGGGTGATGCGTGAGCAGTATCTCAGCGAACATCCGTAAAACCATGTGGAGAATCCACGCATGATCAGAACGATTGTGATCCCCGACGATACGCAGAACGCGGTGCGGGGGTTAAACTGTTTCTCAAACCTTGCCGGATACGATGTGACGGTTTATACGGATACCGTCCGCGATCTTGATCAACTGGTCGAGCGCTTCCAAGATGCGGATGCGCTCGTTTTGACGCGGGAACGGACGGCGATTTCTCGTACGCTGATCGAACGACTGCCGCGCCTAAAGCTGATCAGCCAGACAGGGCGCGGCACCGCCCATATCGATGTGGCAGCATGTACGGAACACAAAATCGCCGTCGCGGTTGGCGATGGAACACCTTACGCCCCCGCCGAACTCACATGGGCGCTGATTATGGCGTCGATGCGTCATTTGCCTGATCAAGTTGAGTCGATGCGCGCGGGCAAATGGGGTACGCGGATCGGGCGTGTGGTGCGTGGGCGAACACTCGGAATCTTCGGCTATGGAAAAATCGGCAGCGTCGTCGCGGGTTATGGGCGCGCTTTCGGGATGCGTGTGCTGGTCTGGGGGCGCGAAGGTTCGCTCGAACGCGCGCGGAAGGATGGCTTTGAAACAGCGGCGAGTCAGCGCGATTTCTTCGAACACGCTGATATCGTCAGCCTGCACATTAAGCTGATCAAAGAGACGGCAGGAATTGTTACCGGGGATGACTTGGCGGCGATGAAGCCCGACGCGTTGATCGTGAACACCAGTCGCGCCGAATTGATCGCGCCGGGTGCGCTGATCGAGGCACTCAAGGCAGGGCGACCGGGGTACGCGGCGCTCGATGTCTATGAGCGTGAACCAATCACCGAGCCGGATTATCCGCTGATGAACATGCCAAACGTAATTTGTACACCGCATCTCGGCTATGTCGAGCGCGATACCTACGAATTGTATTTCGGTCAGGCATTCGATAGCGTGACGGCATTTGCCGCCGGAGAACCGCAGGGTGTGATCAACCCGGATGCACTGCGATCAAGTTGACGATTCAGCCCTCCGCTTGTTAAGCTCTCCTGACCCTTTTTTCTGCATCCTTTCAGGAAGTTGTCTTATGACTACGACGACGCTTAACCCACAGCGCACTGTTGACGAACTGAAGGAACTGCGTGCCCTCACGGGTGACGAGAACGGCGCGCAGCGTGTCGCGTTCACCGATGTATGGACGAAAACAAACGCATGGTACAAACAGAAACTCGCCGCACTTCCTGTCGAAGTTGAGACGGATCAAGCGGGCAATATCTGGGCAACTCTGCGCGGTGAGAGCGATAAAGAAGTGTTGATCGGCGGGCATCTCGATTCCGTGCCGAACGGCGGTTGGCTCGATGGATGCTTGAATGTGCTTGCCGGGCTGGAAGTGCTGCGCCGGATCGCCGCGGAAGGTAAACCACCTGTGACCGTGCGTTTGGTCGGTTGGGCGG
>CALBRY010000264.1 GCA_937927665.1 uncultured Chloroflexota bacterium | reverse complement strand
GATTTGAGGCGTGAGCAGCGGGGAAGGCGATTCTTCGATCACTTTTTGATGACGGCGCTGGGCGCTGCATTCACGCTCGAAGAGATGCACGGTGTTTCCGTGTGCATCCGCAAATACTTGAATTTCGATGTGCCGCCCGCGTTCGATGTAGCGCTCTAGAAATAGGCGGGGATCGTTGAAGGCGTGCGCGGCTTCGCGGCGCGCACCGGCGAGCGCTTCCGGCAGTTCTGCCAGATCGCGCACGATGCGAATGCCTTTTCCGCCGCCGCCCCCCGCCGCTTTGACCATGACCGGACAGCCGATGCGCTCCGCCGCCGCGAGAAAAGCGTCATCAGTCGCGGTTTCGCTCTGAAAACCCGGCACAAGCGGGACTCCGGCGCGTTCCATGATCATACGCGCTTCGGTTTTTACGCCCATGGCGCGGATCGCACCGGGCGGCGGTCCGATCCAGATCAGCCCGGCATCGATGACGGCGGCGGCGAATTCTTCGCTTTCGGATAAAAATCCGTAGCCGGGATGTACGGCGTCACAGCCTGACGAACGCGCCGCGTCGATGAGGCGGGCAATATGTAGATAACTCTCTGATGGGGAAGCGCCGCCGAGATGTACGGCATGATCGGCAAGGCGGACATGGCGGGAAGCGGAATCGGCATCGGAATAGACGGCGGTGGCGCGAATTCCCATTTCATGCGCGGCGCGCAGCACGCGGACAGCGATTTCGCCCCGGTTGGCGATCAGGATATTGGTAATCCGTGCGGTCATCAATAATCACTCACTTGTAAAGTTCTTTACGCAAAAAATTCGCCCTCACCCCGGATTCCGCCCCTCTCCGTTGACAGGAAGGGGCAGGCACACATGATCACAGACTCACAGCTAAGCGGAGCATCCGACGCACTAGGGGGATGCTATGGGCATCTGACTTTCGATGAGCGCTTTGAGCAGCACGAGCGCTTGATTGAGATCGCGTTCGTTCTTCTGTTCCATGGTTAAGCGGTTGAGCAGTTTGCCGAGCATCGCGCCGGGGAGGGCATAATCAACCATGATCGTTACCCGCGTGATGGCGGGATCGTCCGGGTGCGCTTCAAAGTAAAATTCAAATGTCGCTTCGATGCCGCTGATGGTGCGGACGACGAGCCGCTGGTTTTCTTCAAAAACTTCAACTTGATGTTCGCCTTTGATCTTTACGCCCATCATGTTGTACACGTAGCGCGAGCGTGATCCGATTTCGGTAGGCGGCGGCGTCACGCGCTGCTGAAGCTCAAACGCTTCCCACCAATCGGGCATTCGCTCCGGATTATTCGCCACCATCGCAAACACCCGCGCGGGCGGCGCGTGAATCTCTATCGCTTGTTCAACACGGGGCATAGCAAGCCTCAATTGTGGCGATCAGAATAACAACCGGGATTATAGCGTCTGGCGAGCCAAGGTATCAAAAGATTAACCTCCGGGTAACGGTTTGGGCGGCGCGACGATCAAGCGCCAGAGTTCAAACTGTTTTTCGCCAAACCCTTTGAGAGTCGATCCGAAGGGCGTAATCGTCAGCGGTTCGTCGTTCTTGAGGTAATCCAGCACTTCGGGATCGAGATACATGCCGCCGGAAAGCACAATGTCTTGACCGGATGAGAGACTTTCCAAGCGTGCGGCAATATTGACGACTGTGCCGAAATAATCGAGGCGCTCATTCAGGTTGACGGCGATACAGCTTCCGGTATGAATGCCGATTTTGATCGAGAGCGGGCGGTCTTCGGCGGAAAGCTGGCGCTGCGCCGCCACTGCCGCGCGGATGGCTTCGACCGGGCGGCGGAATGCCGCCATGACTGCGTCCCCGTTTGTTTTGATGATCGATCCGCCAGCGGCACGCACAACGGCGGTCAGAATATCAAAGTGGCGCATCACCAACCCGAAGGCGGGCGCATCGCCTACTTCACGATAAAACGCGGTGGAATCGCGTAAGTCGGTGAACATGATCGTCAGGCTGCCGATGCCGATCTGCACATCCGGTCGCAAGACTTCGCGCCCAAATAGATCACGGAAGGCTTGGAGGGTGGTCACATCGGCGGCGGTCGCGGCTTGATCCGTCCATGCGGTTTTTTCGACGATGATCAATTGATCCGTCGGGTTGATGTTTTCGACGGTGAGCGTCCCATCGGGGCGGATGATGGCTTCGCCCGCCGTCCATCCGCCGGGGCGAAGCGGAAAAATCGCATTAGGCGCGCCGTTGATGTCGATCATCAGCCGTGCCGCGCCGGGGAGTTCTAGGGCGCGGATACGGTAGCGCCCGACAGCGGCGGGGGCGGCGAGAATTTTGCTTTCGCCCGGTTTGATCAACTGCTGCATGACGATGTGCGGCGTGATCTGCGGTCCGCCGACACAATACGCGGCGGGAATGACTTCGCGCACCGATGGATTGGGCGCGAAAACCAGTTCCATTGATTGATCAAAGTTGACGCGGTAATCAATATGGCAAACTTCACAATGCACATGATCGGGAATATCGCGGAGTGTTTTCGCGGTGGCTTTTGCTCCCCGGCACAGCGGACAGAGCAGTTCCCATCGTGAATCGAGCATGCCGATCTGGGTCGCGTGCAAAAACATCTCCAGCACGGCGCGGCGCGGCACTCGCCACGCATCCGCCAGCGCATACGGGCGCATCCGTGCCAGCGTAAATTCATCGTCGTGTTGAATCAGCGTGGTGAGGAGCGTCGTCAGCGATGGATCAACGCCGCGCCGGTCAAGATCGTTGGCGGTTGTGACCATACGCCGCCGCGCTCCGGTGGGGAGGTGGATATTTTTCTGCGGCAGCAGGGTTTCGAATGGCTGCTGCTGCTGCGCGAGTTTGTCGTATGCCTGAAATGCGCGGCGGAAATCGCGGGCGCTCCACCAACCGATTTGCAGCGGAATCGCCGCCATGCCGAGCAGATTACGCGGCGCAACCCAGACTTCGTAGACGACTTCCGTACCGCCGTTGGGCAGGGGGATAAACTCCGTCAACGTCCGCATGTAGAGCACAGGTCCGGCGGAGTAATTGCGGAATACGCCGAACTTGGTCGGTTTGATCCATTCGAATGGGCTTTCCGTCCATTCGATCGGCACGAGTTTGAGCTTGCCGAGCTTGATACGATGCATCTTCAAGCGGCGTGTAGCGTTGGGGAGGTCATCACGCGACCGTTCGATGGTGATGGGCGGCAGATGCGTATCGCGGTTGAAGCGATCAGTATTCGCGGCGTATGCCCAGAGCGCATCCGGCGAAGATTTTAAGCGCCACACCCAACGATAATAAACCTCACGCATCAAACGCGGGCGCTTGACAACGATTGTTTGTGCCGACGGAGGAGTAGCCGTCACCGTGACTCCTTACCTATAGAGAAAGCAGCTTAGCTAAGTATACGTACTTTTTGGGTAAGCGCGCCGGGAGAGAGAAAAAAGGAGTAAGGGCGTTAACGCAAAGACGCGAAGGCGTGCAGAAATATCTTTGCGCCGTTGCGTTGAATCTTTTCTGTTGATGATGCGATGAAGGCTTTGTGCCGAACCGCCGCGCGGGTGTGTCTGATATAATAA
>CALBRY010000263.1 GCA_937927665.1 uncultured Chloroflexota bacterium | reverse complement strand
TATTACGAAATAGTGCTTGCTTGTATTTACTACTTCGTGTCTGGGATGTATACTAGAATGTCATGGCTAAAATGTCAATCCCTTTCCCCGACGACGAGCAGATGCTCATCACCCAAGTACGGCGCGGAAATTCTCCCGCCGCGCTCGATGCTTTTAACGCGCTGATTCTCCGCTATCAAGATCGCGTGTATTCCCTGTCGTATCGCATCATGGGCGATCCGCAGGCGGCGGATGATGTCACGCAGTTGGCGTTTATCACCGCGTATCAGCGCTTTAGCACCTATGCGGGCGGCAGTTTCAAAGCATGGCTGATGCGTATCGCCACCAATCAGGCATACGACGAACTGCGGCGGCTCAAGCGCCGCCCTGCCGTCAGCGTTGATGATCTCCCCGGCGGAGACAGCGACGACGGCGCGCCCTTGCCCGATCCATCCGAATCGCCCGAAGAAATCAGCGAACGTCTCGCGCTCCAGCGGGCGATTCAACAGTGTATTGATGCGCTTTCGCCCGATTACAAAGCCGTGATCGTTCTCAGCGATGTCGAAGGATACGACTACGCCGCAATCGCTGAAATCATCGGTTCAGCGCTCGGCACGGTGAAATCCCGCCTGAGCCGCGCCCGCGCCAACGTGCGCGATTGTTTACGCAGCGTTCAGGAACTTCTTCCAGCACAATTTCGTCTTAAGGGTGATGCGCCGTAGTGTTTAGTTCATTTATTGGAAACAACCATGTCCGAATCGCGCCCGCTCTCTGATAACGATCTCGAACTTCTATCCGCCTACGCGGACGGCGCGCTCTCGGATTCCGAACGTCAACAGCTCGAAGCCCGTTTGCACGCCGAACCCGCTTTACAAGCAGAACTTGATGCGCTCCGTGAAACGATTCGCCTTATCAAGTCCCTGCCTTCGCTGCGCGCCCCGCGTGCCTACACCCTCACGCGTGAGATGGTCGGGTTGCCCGCTGTTCAGCCGCGCCGCGCCATTCCGTTCGTGCTGACTACAGCTTTCAGCGCCGTCAGTGCTGCCGCCGCCGTCTTTCTCATCGTGTTCGGCGTACTGCTCAATAACCAATCGAGCATGCCTGCGGCGACCTCCAATGTGGCGATGATGGCGACACCCAGCCAAAGCGCAGCCGCACGCAGTGAAGTTACGGATGAATTGGAAAGCGAAACCGGACTGTTTGCGGATGCCGTCCAACAGGCAACTGTCGAACTGCAATTCAGCCCATCCGCAGCGAATGAAATAGAACCGGGAATGGACGACGGTGCAGCCGCAGCCGCTCCCCCGCTGGAAACAATGTACTTCGCGCCGGATTCGATGTTAACTACGCCGGAAATCATGCCCACATTCAATGAAGAAACCGCCCGCACAATGGAACAAGCCTTTATGGAAGACGCGGCGGCAGGGGGAATGGGCGGCGGCGCAGGAGACACAGCAGATAGCGCGACGGGTGGCGCAATGCCAGAGGATGTGCTTCCGCCAATGATGGCAGCACCATTTGGTTCTACAGCGTCCACGTTCATGCCGACGCCGAGTAAGACCCTACTCGCACCGCTTAATACGCCCACAATGCTCCCGACTCAGGTGGTGATCGCAGTACCGACACTTGCGCCTCAGCCTAATCCCGCACCAGAGAGTGTGGGCGAGTTGGAGCAAACACAAATGGTAGAATCAGAGACAGTAAACACAGTCGGAATCACCGGAACAGCATTAGTCATCGGCGGCTTGATTTTGCTCACCGTCTCAGTGTTGAGCATTTTGTTCCGCCGCTCACGACAGGCGCGCAGTAGATGATCGAACGTTCGTCGCCATACTGCCCGCAGTGCGGCGCGCCCACCGAGCCGCGTGAGCGCTTCGGCAGAACGCGCCCGGTTTGCACAGTGTGCGATACCACCGTGTTTTTTGACCCAAAAGTCGCCGTCGCTGTGTTCGTCACGCGCCAATGCCGCGCGGATGCAGCCGATCAAGAACTGCTCATGATCAAGCGGCTGAACGAACCCGGCAAAGGCAAATGGTCAATTCCGGCAGGCTTCGTTGATCCCGACGAAGACCCGCGCCAAGCCGCCGAGCGTGAAACACTGGAAGAAACAGGCGTGCGCGTACACATCACACACTTGATCGATGTGCTGCACCGTCCCGATCCGGATGGGCTGGCGGATATTGTGCTGGTTTACGCGGCAGAATGGCTTGATGGCGAATGCAAAGGTGATGACGATGCCGAGGATGCGGACTGGTTTGCGCGTTCAGCACTCCCAGAAATCGCGCTGACTTCGACTCGGATGCTGGTTGCGCGCTGGCGAAAAGAATCATAAAGGCGATCCGGTTGGATCGCCTTTATGACACACTACGCAGAAAGCATATTTGACGCTGGCGGCGGACACGTGATGTCAAACACCGTGAACGCCATATCAGGCAGGTTCAAAACCCCATACGTGTTCGAGGTTTCACGCGGCGGAAAAAACGCACACAGCGATCCGGGGTTGATCACGCACCCATTCGGCACGCGCGCGAACATCGGAATATGGGTATGCCCGGTGATCAGCACATCCACCTTCAGATCGCGCAGCATCATATCCAGATATGTATTCGAGACATGATCCCGCCACAAGCCCCACTTAGGGTTTCCCGGAGCGCCGCGACTCCCCGGCTTGCCATGCGTTAAAAAAACGCGGCTTCCGCCTATCACCCCACGCCAGTCATAGGACAGATTTTTTAGGAAGTCCCGATTCTCAGGGGTTAGCGTTTCATCCTCCTCATAGACGCGCTCGTGATTTCCTCGTACAGCGATCATGCCGCGTTCGCGTACCAGCGCGAGAGTCTCATTAGGGTAGCTGCCCCTCCCCACCAAGTCCCCCGCAATCACGATCTGATCTACACCATGAATGTGGTCGAACCGATCCAGCACTTCTTGCAGTCGGTTCACGTCCGCATGTATGTCGGATAGGATACCAAGCTTCATCCTCTAGGCTACCTTAGTTCCGTCGAAGTATGGGATGATTATAGCAGAAACGCATTAATCTTTTATCGGTTGGAGCGGATCAATGCTATAATTCGGGGGTAATTCACCAGCATCCACAAGTTGAGCCACCTTAATCCCATGACGACGATTCACCTGATCCGGCACGCCGTGAATGATTATGTCAAAACTGGCAAACTTGCCGGATGGACGCCCGATGTGCATTTGAACGACGATGGTAAAGCACAGGCGGAAGCATTGGGACAGCGCCTTACGGATGCCCATATCGATGTGTTGATGAGCAGCCCGTTAGAACGTACGATGGAAACGGCGGAAGCGATCCGCCAGCACCATCCGCACCTACAAATTGTGCAAAATACGCAAATTGGCGAAGTGCAGTACGGCGATTGGCAAGGCAAGGAGATCGCCGCCCTGAACCGTCGCAAGATGTGGCACGTTGTACAGGAATACCCGTCACGCGCCTACTTTCCGAATGGCGAAACCATGCGCGGCGTTCAGATGCGTGCAGTTGATGAAATCGAGCGAATTGCCGCCGCGTATCCCCGCCAATCTGTCGTAATCGTCTCTCATGCGGATTTGATCAAAATGATTCTGGCGCATTTCTTAGGGATGCACCTCGATAATTTTCAACGAATCATGGTGTCGCCCGCATCGATCAGCACGATTGCCTTAGGGTATGGGCGTCCGTATGTCGTCACCATGAATGACATGGCACACATTGTGCAATTGGAGAAAGAGCGCGCTGCCAAAGCGCAGTCAGAAAAGGCGTAAATGAGCATGCCTGTAGAAATTGAACTAAATCCCGTCGATTTTGTTACCGTTGGAACGGTAGGACCAAAGGGCAAGCGTGTATTTCATCTGCAAGCCGGAAAGTCCGATGAAATCGTCACATTGACCATCGAAAAAGAGCAGGCGTTTGCGCTCGGCGAAGCGATTCGGGAACTTCTGGAAGACCTCGACAAGCGTTACCCGCAAAAGCGCACGCAGTTCGCCCGCGCCATCACCACAACGATGGAACTCCGTGAGCCGATCGAATCGAAATTCCGCGTTGCCCAGATGGGCTTAGGCTATGACGAAGACCGCGATATGGTGGTTCTCGTCGCGCAGGAGTTGATCACGCCTGCCCGCGAGACGCTTGACGATGATGCGGAAAGTGACGACGATTTTGATGAAATCGAATCAGAATTGGAACCGGAATCGGATGATGCGCCTGAACCCGGCATTGTACGGATGTGGTGCAGCCGCGACCAGATGCGCGCACTCAGCCAGCAGTCAATGAATACGGTGCAGTCTGGACGCCCCGATCCGAAACTCAACGGACGCTTAGTCTATTACTGGACGTGAACGTGAGCGACTTTAACCGCGATTTTGAGGATTTCGACGACGACGATCCGCTCGTTGAGCGATATGACGGAGCCGGTGAACCCCCGCGTGGGCAGTCCGTCAACGTCTCGTTTGATCAAGCGCTCGAACTCCTCGAAAAAGGCGTCATCGATGCTGAGTACGGCATTCTTCGCTGGAGTTCAAACTACGCGTTTCTCGTCGCGGTCTGCGACGAAAATCTCAAGATGAACGCCGTTTATAAGCCGCAAAAAGGGGAACGTCCGCTCTGGGACTTCCCCGATGGCACATTGTGTTATCGTGAGCGTGCATCATTTTTGACATCGCATGAACTCGGCTGGATGATCGTCCCCCCGACCGTACTGCGCGAAGGACCGCGCGGGTTGGGGTCAATTCAGATGTTCGTTCAGCACGACCCGCAGATCAACTATTTCTCGTTCAACGATAACCCCGGTGCGCTTAAGCCATCCCTCATGCGGATCGCCGCGTTTGATGCGATGATCAACAATGCCGATCGCAAAGGCGGTCACTGTCTGCTTGATCCCACCACTCACTTATGGGGGATCGATCACGGCATCACGTTCCACAGCGCCCACAAGCTCCGCACCGTGATCTGGGATTACGCGGGACAGATCATCCCCGATGCGCTGCTGACCGATATTGATCGCATGTGCTGCGTTCTCGAAGATCAAACCTCGGCGTATCGTCAGGAAATGGGCAAGCTCCTGTCCGCCGTTGAAATCCGCGCCTTCCAGAATCGCGTGCGGACGCTCCTCAAAACACGCAAGTATCCACTCCCCGGACCCGGTCCGAATTACCCGTGGCCCCCTGTCTAATTTCTTAACAATCCGTTAAACTTACTTTACGCGCATGATCGCAGAGCCAGTTGATAATCAGCTAGCTCTGCATCCTTGCGTAACATTTTTGCTTTATGCTTTCAGGAGATGTTTTCTATGCTGAAGAAACTGGTACTTGCGGGACTCCTCACCCTTCTTCTGGCAGGGACGATTAGCGCGCAAGAAGATACCTTCGCGCTGACCCTCCTTCACACCAATGACACACACGCCGCTCATGATCCGGGCAGTTCAGGCGATGGCGGTGTGGCGCGTCAGGCGACGGTGGTGAATCAGATTCGCGCCGAGGGCGGCAATGTCCTCCTCGTTGATGCGGGTGACCGCTTCACCGGTTCACTGTTCCACCAGCAGTATCGCGGCGCAGATCAGATTCAGATTATGAACGCGCTCGGTTACGATGTGATGACTCTTGGTAATCACGAATTTGATGATGGCGAAGAGGTTCTGTTGAGCTTCCTCAGCGGGCTGGAATTCCCGGCAGTCGTCGCCAATATCGAATGGGGTCCCTTCGCCGAAATTGACGCGCTCGTGTCCCCGTATGTGGTTCTCGAAGTCGGCGGTCAGCAGGTCGGCGTGATCGGCTTGACAACAGTCGATACCCCCACTGCATCCAGCCCCAGCCCGGAAGTCAGCTTCACCGATTATCTCCCGGCAGTTGAAGGCGCGGTTGCTGAACTGACGGAACAGGGCATCAACAAGATTATTCTCCTCACCCACACCGGCGTCGAACTCGATGTCGAACTCCTCCCGCAGTTGAGCGGCGTGGACATCGTCGTTGGCGGTCACAGCCACACCCTGCTGAGCAGCGTTTATCGCGCCAGCGGCGATTACAGCACCAACCCCATCACCGCCGAAACCGGCGCGGGCGAACCGATTTTCTACGTACAGGCAGGATCGAACAATGTCTACCTCGGTCGCCTGAATATTGTCTTTGATGCGGCAGGTTTGGTCACCAGCGCCAGCGGCGACCCGATCCTTCTCAGCCGTTATATCACCCCCGATCCGGCACTCGTCGCCATTCTCGACTCCCTGCGCGCCCCGATTGACGAACTGCGCGCGACCGAAATCGGCGCCGAAGCGAGCGAACTGCTGGTCGGTGATCGCCGTGTCTGCCGTTTGGAAGAATGTGCGCTCGGCAACCTGATCACGGATGCGATGCTCGCAGGTGCAGCGACCGACGCCACGATCGCCATCATGAACGGTGGCGGCATCCGTGCCAACATCGACGCTGGCGCGATCACCCTCGGTGAAGTTCTCACCGTGCTGCCGTTCGGCAACCTGCTCGCCACGATGGATCTGTCGGGTGCGGATGTTGTCGCAGCGCTGGAAAACGGCGTTTCGGGCATTCGCGTCACCGATGGCGTCATCAGCCGTGACGGTGCGGGCGGGCGCTTCCCGCAGGTATCGGGCATCCGCTTCAGCTTTGACCCGAACCTCGAAGCAGGCAGCCGTGTCTCGAATGTTGAAGTCCTCAACGCAGACGGCACGTACAGCCCGATCGATCCCGCGGCGATCTACAGCGTCGTGACCAACGACTTCATGCGCCGTGGTGGTGATGGTTACAGCATGTTCGCCGAAAACGCGATCAATGCTTATGACTTCGGCACGCCGCTCGATCAGGTGTTCGCGGAATATCTCGTGAGCATCGCGCTTGTCGAACCGTCGATCGAAGGTCGTATCACCATCCTCAACGCGGAACTCGCGCCGCTCCAGTAATATCCAAAATCCAAAAACGGGATGGGGTACTCGCCCTATCCCGTTTTTGATTCCCCACCGGATCTGCTTCGCGTACTTCTTTTTC
>CALBRY010000262.1 GCA_937927665.1 uncultured Chloroflexota bacterium | reverse complement strand
CACCCGTAAGGCGCTGCGCTTTTTGGGGATCGCGCCGCGCACGCTGTGGGGCAACCATCTTTACAGTCTGTATCATGCGCGTCACCCACACTTTGATGCGGCGATTAACGGCTTGATCGAAGCAGGCGATGTGATTCCGGTCAAAATCGAAGGGCGCAAAGAGACGCGCTATATGTCCGCCGCTGATCTCCCTCTGTTGGAGACGGTCGCCGCTGGCAAGCTCCCCGCCGCGTGGACTCCGCTCGATGTGACGAATGATCAAGAGGTGCTGTTTCTCGCGCCGCTGGAGATCGTGACGGCACGCAGCCGCGCGATGGATGTTTTCGGCTTCGACTACAAATGGGAAGTCTACGTCCCTGCCGAAAAACGCCGCTGGGGGTATTACTGCCTGCCGATTCTGTACGGGGATCGACCCGTCGGGCGGCTTGATCCCAAAATGGAGCGCAAATCGAACACGCTGCACATCAACGCCTTCCACTTAGAGGAAGACTTCACGCCCGACGAAGCATTCGCGGACGCATTGGGGCGCGGGCTGGCGCGGTTTGTGCGCTTCAACGGCGCGGCGCATCTGGTCGATCATGCGATTCAGCCCGCGTGGTTGAAGGCGCATCTCGCTCACCATGTGACGTTTGAAGGGTAGAGGGACAAAAGCAAGATTTCCTATTCAGGTTGCTCAACTGTGTACCCCTGCCACTATCGCTTGCGATGGAGGTGAGGGTACTCTAAATTCTTTTACCTGATTCTTACGGAGATGTGTTACAAACGGCGTCGGAACGTCAGCATCACCAGAGGGACACGTCATGACCGCCGGGGAACAATTCACTTTTAAAGCTGAAATTCAACAGCTTCTCAACATTCTGGTTCATTCACTTTATACCGACCGCGATATTTTCTTGCGCGAGTTGATCTCGAATGCCTCCGATGCGCTCAACCGCGTCAAATTCGAGCAGTTGACCAATGCCAACGTCGCCGACCCCGATATTGATCTATACATCGATATCGAAACCGACAAAGAAGCCGGAACGATCACACTCAGCGATACGGGCATCGGCATGACGCGCGATGACTTGATCAACAATTTGGGTGTGATCGCGCAGAGCGGCGCGAAAGCCTTTGTCGAAGCGCTCAAGGCGCGACAGGAAGCAGATTCCGCTGCTACGGATGTGATCGGGCAGTTTGGCGTTGGCTTTTATTCCGTGTTCATGGTCGCGGACAAAGTGCGCGTGATTTCGCGGTCTTCGCGTCCCGGCGACTCCGCGTATGCGTGGGAGAGCGACGGCAGCGATACGTTCACGATCGAACCCGCCGAACGCGACACACGCGGCACAAGCGTCGTGATTACGCTAAAAGAGGACGCGAAAGAATATTTAGAGGCGTACAAGCTCAAGCAGATCATCCATCATCATTCGGATTACATCACCTTCCCGATCTACGTCGGTGAGGAAGAAGAACCGACGAATAAGCAGACGGCGATCTGGCGCGGCGATCCTAAGGCGATCACCGACGACGAATACACCGATTTTTATAAGTCGCTGACCTATGACTTTGAAAATCCGCTCCACCGTATTCACATGCGCGCCGATACCCCGCTCCAGTTTTACGCGCTCCTGTATATTCCGTCACGCAGCAGCCGCGAGATGTTGATCGCCCGCGAACCCGGTTTACAGCTTTTCGCGCGCAAAGTTTTGATTCAGGAACGCACCACCGATCTGCTGCCCGATTATCTCCAGTTTGTGACGGGTGTGGTGGACAGCGAAGATTTGCCCCTCAGCGTCAGCCGCGAGAGCGTACAAGCGACCCGTGTGATGGCGGCGCTGAAAAAGACGCTGACCACCAAAGTTCTGACCGAACTCAAGCGCATGATGAAGAACAAGCCGGACGAGTATCACGCGGTATTTGCTCAATTCGGGCGCTTCATCAAGCAGGGGGTTGTTGTCAGTCCAGCGGATACGACCGAGATCGAACCGCTGCTGCTGTTCCCCAGCACACACAGCGACTCGCCCGAAGTATGGGTTTCGTTCGCGGATTATCTCGACCGCGCCGCCGAAAATCAGCAGGATATTTATTACGTCGTCGGGGATGACTTCGCCAGTGTGTCACGCAGTCCGCACCTTGACGCTTTCCGCAAGCGCGGCATCGAAGTCCTGTACTTTACCGATCCGGCGGATGCGGTCATGTTGATGGGGCTGCGCGAAGTGAGCGGGCATGCACTCCGCAACGTCGACGAAGCTGATATCGATCTGACATCTGTCGGCACGCCGCAAGAAGATCAGGCGCAAGAGTCCGAAGCACTGAGCGAGGATATTTTCGCCGCGCTCCGTGAGCGGTTTGTCGCGGTGTTGGGCGAACGCGTCAAAGGCGTGCGTGAGGGTAAAAACCTGGTCGACAGCCCGGCGCGTTTGGTGAGCGAGGATGCGAATCCGGGGCGGAATATGTTCCGCATCAACCGTCTGCTTGACCGCGAATACGAACTCCCCGTCAAAACATTGGAGATCAATCCGCGTCACCCGCTCATGCACAATTTGAGCGCCAAACTCGCCACGTCACCGGATGATCCGATTGTTCTGGCGGTGATCGAGCAGGTATTCGAGACGGCGCTGTTACAGGATGGCATTCATCCTGATCCGGCGGGGATGGCGGAGCGGTTGGTCATGCTCATGCAGGCGGCGACGAAGGGGTAAAACCGTGAAGACGCGCGAAGATCGACGGATTCGCCGTTCGCGTCAGTTGTTGGGGGATGCGCTGCTGGCGCTCCTACAAGAACATGACTTGAGCGCGATCAGCATCCGGCAGGTGACGAACAAGGCAGATGTGGGTTACATGACGTTTTACCGTCATTACAACAGCCTTGACGAACTGCTGGTCGATCGGATTCGCGCGTTAATTGAACAGGAGATCGATGCTGTCGTTGCGGATTGTGACCGTCAAGGATTGTTGATCTTCGAACATGCGGCGCGGCATGCGGCGCTTTATCGGACGCTGTTGTTTAGCCCGAATGCTGCCCGCGCCCGCCGCATGCTTGAACAAACCCTCGCCGAGTTCTTTTTGCCGACAGTCATTGAAGATGCGCTCATTCCGGTTTCGCTGCGCGCTCAACAAGCCGCCGCATCCGTGATTACGTTGATCCGCTGGTGGTTTGAAACAGGGATGACCACGCCGATCGATCGCATGGCGGCGATGTACAACCGTCTTGTAATCGATCCCGGCATTGATCTGGAAAAGATGCGCGTCCTATCAGGTCAGGGCGCGCATCAGGGATAATTCACTGTCGTTAGGTATTTGCCACCATATAGATGACCGTCACGCCGTCGCCGCCTTCTTTGGGCGTACCGGATACAGCGCGGCTGATCAGCGAGTGTTCGCGTACTCGATCCTGTATCGCCTTGCGGAGTGCGCCTGTTCCCTTGCCATGAATGATCCGCGCAAACGGCAAGCCGCTCAGGTATGCCGCATCGACATAATCATCCAGCCGCCGCAGCGCTTCTTCGACCCGTTCGCCGCGTAGATCAAGTTCTAGCCCCGGTGAGGGAGGCTTAGGACCGGTCACGCCCGGCATAGGATCGTACGCGCTGTTACGCCGCCGCCGCGCCGCTTGCACATCTTCTTTGCGCGGTTGTTTGAGTTCGTTCAGCTTGGCGCGCACTTTGAGCGAACCGATCTGCACGAGCGCCTCATCCTTATTCAGTTCTTCGACCGTGCCTTCGGTTCTGAGCGTTTCCAACCACACTTTATCGCCTAAACGCGGCATCCAATCGATTTCGCTGGGCATTTCGACCGCTGGTTCAACTGCTGCGTTGATCGCCTTCTCAAGATTACCGGAGGCTTCTTGCACCTGTTTGAGCGCCTCAAGCGGCAGAGACGCATCGCGCATCTGACCACGCAAGGCGCGCATTTCGCGCCGGAATGTATCGAGTTCCTGCTGCATTTCGCGCCGAGCCGCCGCGATGATATTGCGCCGTTCGTCTTCCGCTGCGCCGAGCCGCGTCGCAAGTTCGGTGCGCTCCTCCTCGATCTCCGATTTCAGCCTGCTGATCGTGACCTGCTGCCGCCGAATATCTTCGCGGGTGCGGTGGATTTCATCGAGTAGATCATCAGCGATCAAGTCCTCGGTAGCGACCATCGTTCGCGCTTCGTCGATGATCTCTGCGCTTAAACCGAGCCTCGTCGCAATCGCCAGCGCGTTGGAGCGCCCCGGCAGCCCGATGATCAAGCGGTAGGTTGGTGCAAGCGTATTCAAGTCGAATTCCACGCTGGCATTGCGCACGCCGGGGGTATCGACACTGTAGATTTTGAGTTCCGGGTGATGCGTCGTGACCATGACCGTTACGCGGCGGTTGAGCAGGTGCGTCAGGATCGCCCGCGCCAGTGCCGAACCTTCCGCCGGGTCAGTTCCCGCGCCGAGTTCGTCCAGCAGCACCAGCGATCGATCATCACACTGCTGCAAAATGCTGATCGTGTTGGTCATATGCGATGAAAATGTGCTTAGGGACTGCTCGATGCTCTGCTCATCGCCAATATCCGCATAAATGCCCTCAAATACGCTCAGGGTGGCATCTTCGGCGGGGACATGCAGCCCGCACTGCGCCATCAAGCAGAACAACCCGACCGTCTTGAGCGAGACGGTTTTACCGCCCGTGTTCGGACCCGTGACAACCAGCACCCATGTGTTATCGTCAAAATCGACATCGATCGGGACGACATTGCCTTTCAGCAGTGGGTGACGCCCCGCCGTGAAGCGGATCACACTGCCGGGGTGGGCACGATTCGGCTTGTTCTCGAACGGCTTCAAGCGCGGCTGCACCGCCTTGATCGCATCGGCATAGCGCGCCTTTGCGAGGATCAAGTCAAGCCCTGCCAACACTTCAACCGTGCGGACGATGAATTCGCTTTCGCGTCCGATCATATCGGTCACGGCGAGCAAAATCCGGCGAATTTCTTTTTCTTCCGCAATTTGCAGTTCACGCCAGCGGTTGTTGAGTTCGACCGTCTCAAGCGGTTGAATAAACAGTGTCGCGCCGGATGACGAAGCATCATGCACCACGCCGGGGATGCGCCCTTTATGATCCGCTTTGAGGGGAACGACATAAATGCCGTTTCGCATGGTGATCAAGGATTCTTGCAGGACAGGTTGATTTGCGGGGGATTGAATGATCTTTTGCAGCTTTTGTTGCAGTCGTTCAAACGCGATCTTGAGATCGCGCCGGATGATCGCCAACTGGGGGCTTGCGCTGTCCTTGATCTGACCATTGTCGTCAAGGATGCGGGCGATCTCCTCCTGTATCTCCTGACATTCTTCGGCTTCTTCTGCCAAATCTGCCAGTAGGGGATACTGCCCTTTCAGGCGTCCCAACTGCCGCTTGATCGTCGTGGCGCGCCGCAGCGTTTGACGGATGTCCATCAAGACGCTGGGTTCGATCACGATCCCGCGTTGTGCGCCGATCGCCGGTTCGCGGACATCCCGCGCCCCGCCGAGCGATATATTGACCTGATTATCGAACAGCGCCCGCGCTTCGGCGGTTTCGCGCTGCCATGTTTGCGCCTCTTGGAGGTCGGTTGTCGGTGTTAGCTCGTGCGCCAATTCAGCACCCGCGCCAAACGTGGTATATGCCGCCAACTGCTCCAAAATTTTATGCAGTTCTAGGGTATGAAGTGTTTTCTCGTTCATCCGAGGGGTTTTCTCAATTTGGGTGAAAATCCCCCTCAGTATACCATCAGCGTCCTACAGGGTTCAATATGCGGTTCATGAGAGATTTTGAAGGGTTCACAAAGGTTCAGCGCTTGCGCAGTTCGCCATCATCCGAAAGGCTGTAATCATCGGGGATGCTGAGGCGGCGCATGAGCGCGGCGCGTTCGTCTTCGTCCATCGATTCGACCAAGCGGTCGATCAACTGGGTATCTTCACGCTTGAGCTTGGCGGAGTCGTGGATCGAGCGATCACGCTGCTGGACAGTTTCCGGCGCTGCCGGGGAAGTGCTGATCGCTATTGTTCCGCCGATCAACCCCGCAAACAACAAGAAACCAAGCACCGCTTCACCCAAGTTGATCATGTCCTTACCGACAAACAGGGTTAAAGAGATAAAGAATGCCATCATCCACATGAGCACTAATGCCCGCAGTTTATCTCGTGATGTCATAAGTCGTTGTACCTCCTGTGGATTCAAAAACTGCACCTTTATACGAGTTCAGGCACAAGCAAGTTGCACGCGGTATCATCAGGCGACAATGTTCACGAATGGGGGATAGGATGCGGAAGGCGCGGCTGTGGTGGATCGTACTGTTTTTGGCGATAGGCTCACGGGTGACGGCTCAGGCGGCGTTTCCGCCGACGATCATCGAATTCGCCAGCACCGTAACCAGCGTCCGTTTGACCGCGCTCGAAGCGGGCGGCGTCAATACTGTTCTATCGTGGCACGCCGTCTATATGACCGAAACAGCGCGCCTACAAATCGAGGTTTTTCTCGAAAATGTGTGGACGCCTGTTATCCTCGCGGATGATCCCCTGCCCGCCAGCGGCAGCACGCCGTACACCATCCAGCACCCGCGCGGATTTGCGCCCCCAACCTACCGGCTGCGTTTGTTTGATGGCGATCAAGTGATTGATGAGCGTCTGCTCGTGATCCCGTATGACAGCCCGCAGAACATGGCGCGTTTTACCGCCAGTTCAACGCCGGATCAGTTCACACGCGAAGGACTGCCGCGTATCACCCACTTTGAACTTCTTCCCGGCGGTTTGACCGATGCGCCGATTGTTGGCTGGTCGATTGCCGACCGCGCCCCGAACAGCAACCCGGTCATCGAACAGATCAGCGGGGAGCAGTCTCTCACGATTGAGCCGCCGCGTCCGCTTTTGTGGCTTCCTTCAGAAGGGACGATGACGCTGCAAAATGTCGCCATCCTGCCGGAAGGTGTCAATCTGCGGCTGCGTATCCTTGATTTGCTCACGGGGGTCGTTTACGACGAGGTGATCGTCACG
>CALBRY010000261.1 GCA_937927665.1 uncultured Chloroflexota bacterium | reverse complement strand
CCGAGCGTTTGAATGCCGACGCCTCGATTGTTACCAAACCGACAGAGATGTAGCTTTGTATCGCGCACAAAGTTTTTGTGTGGCTGGATATAGAAACGTTCGGCAAAGCGGCGCATGGATCACGTCCCGATCTCGGCGTAGATGCGATCACCAAAATGGGCAAAGTGCTGCTCGGTCTAGAAAGACTTGCGGATCAACTTCAAGCGGGGCAGCGTCATCCACTGCTCGGTACGGGATCACTCCATGCGTCGCTCATCAGCGGCGGACAGGAACTTTCCAGCTATCCGGAACGGTGTCTGCTTCAAGCGGAGCGGCGTACGATTCCCGGCGAAACCCTGCAAACGGTCGAGTCGCAAATTCAAGCGATTCTCGATCAGTCACGCGCCGCTGATCCGGCATTTCAGGCATCAATGCGGACAACATTGGTTCGCGACTCGTTTGAAATTTCGGAGACTGCGCCGATCGTGACGATTCTGCGCGATCAAGCGGCGGTGCTGCTCGATCATGCTCCTACTGTTACCGGCGCGACATTTTGGATGGATTCAGCGCTGCTTTCGGCGGCAGGGATTCCGACCGTCGTGTTTGGTCCCGGCGGAACGGGAGCGCACGCAGTGATCGAATGGGTTGACCTCGCGCAGGTTGCCCAGTGCATCGAGATTTACACCGCGACGGCACGGGCATTTTGTGGATGACACCGCTTATACCTCAATTTCGGCGGGAACGCCCAGTGGTAGCCAGCGAACACGACCCGCTACCCCGCTTGTCTTGAATGCTTGCTCACTTGTCGTTTGCTTTTCGCGGAAGTGCTTCCACCCCTCATAGTGGATCGGGATCACAGTATGAGGGGCAAGCAGACGCGCTGTGCGCGCGGCTTCACTGCCGCTGAACGTGAAGCGAATCGGTCCGTACAGCGGGAAACGAACACCTCCGAGGTGCAGAATCGCCGTGCCAATATTGAAACGTCGGGCAATTTCCGGTATGCCGCGAAACCAGATGGTATCGCCGGAGATGTATACCGCGCCGTGCTGCTGACCTTCCCATTCGAGGATAAACCCGATCACCATCCCGACCAGCGGTCGCGCGAAGAATGGACCGTGTTGTGCAGGTGTAGCGGTGATCCGAACTCGCAGCCCATCGGCACTGATCAATTCTGTTGATTCCCACGGGTGCAGCCCAATCGCATTTCCTTTTAAACGGCGCTCACCCGCCGCTGTGGTGATCACCTTGCTGACGCGGGGCAGAAATGCCCGCCCACGCTGATCAAGGTTGTCATCGTGGTGATCATGACTGAGCAGCACCGCGTCGATATGTCCAAGCGCGTCCTCGGTAAGCGCGGGAGCGGTCAGCTTTTGTGAACCAGTGCCCCAACCGAAATTGTAGTGCCCACCGGGTGGATCAAAGACAGGATCGGTTAATAAGCGCAGCGTACCGATCTCCAGCAGGATCATGGCAGTTCCGAGCGGCGTGATCGTGATATTCATGGTGTGTTTGTTCCCGATTTGAGTTGCTGCATAAGAGAGAATAACCTAAAACCATGCAGCGGACGAGATTATCGATCCCGTATTCACACCGCCGCGTTGTTTCTACAGCAGTTCAGTTTTGTAGCAGTATTCATCGAACACTTGAGCTATAATAGATGTTTTGAATCAGAAAACAGACAGATTCGATATGCAGCTTCCGCTATTTCCCGAAACTCATGAGACTGATCACGCCGCGCTGACTCGCTGCCTTGCCGCGTCTGCCGTCGCCGTTGATATTGAGACGGAAACGCGCTGGCAGGGGAGCGGACCGAGAGTCGATTATGGTCTATCTTACTCGGCAGCGGTGACTGTGATTGCGCTGGCGTGGATGGACAACGGCACACTGCAAAGTACCGCTCTCGCCGCACCGTTTGACGAGCCGATCCGACGCTTTCTGAGAGCCTTGTTTGCCGGACAGACATGGATTATCGCGCACAACGCGGTATTTGATGTGCGTCAACTGAGCAAGCTCACTGACGGGGAGATTCCACAGCGCATCTGGGATACACAGTCGATGGCGCGGATGCTCTCACCCAAAATTGATGTGAGCTACAGCCTGATCGCCGTCGCGCGCTCGTTTGCTCTCCCTGTTCCTGAACGGCAGGAATTCATGAAAGGGCAGCGCAGTAAACTTCACCTGCTGCCGCTTGAGCAGACCGTTCAGTACGCCCAAGATGATGCGCGCCTTGCCTATCTGATTTACGAAAAACAGCGTGCGATCCCCGCCGAAGAAACGCTGATCGATTGGGAATGCCGTGCAATACGGGAATACTGCCGGATGGCGGCACGCGGTATCCGGCTGAACACCGCCTATGTTCACACCCGACTAGAAACCCTGCGCCAAGAACGTGAAAATGCCGCTGTACGCTTGCGCGCCGATGGACTGCTCACACCGGGCAGTTCGAAAGCGCGCGCGGAGTATCTCTATCGCACCAAGAAACTGCCGCTCCCAGCATGGAATCCGCGATCATGGCATTTCACCCGCGCGGGGCGTAAACGACTCTCAGCGCTGTCGAATCCGCAAGTCGAACTTTCCGATCTCAGTACTGGCTCAGAAGTCATCGAGTCTTATATGCAGGAGGGCAGTCCGTATCTCCATTCGCTGCGCGATTTGGCGGCGTATCTCGAAGTCGATTGGCTGATCTCCACGCTTGAAGGCTTGATCGACCATGCGGCTGATGACGGGCGGTTGCATAGTCTTGTTACGATTGCGACGGAATCGGGTCGGCGCGCGTCGAGTTATCCCCACATGCAGAACTGGAAAATGCCCGCGATGGCAGGCGTGGCGATTGGTGACGAGGGCTTTACGCTGGTCGAGATCGATTACAGCAATGCCGAAAATGTGATGGCAGCAGTGATCAGCGGAGATGACAACTTGGCGGCGGCGTGCGGCGCGAAGGATTTTCACGCGACAATGGCGGCACAGTATTTCGGAGACGTTTGGGAATCAGCCGATGCAGACGAGCGCAAGCGACTGCGGAATATGTCAAAGAAAGTCACGTTTGGTACCGCGTATGGCATGGGGGCTGAGCGGCTTGGCGAGAGTGTTGGTGTGTCGAAAGACGAGGCGCGTCGGCTTATCGCGGCGAAAGACCGCGCGTTTGCGAAAGTCACAGCGATGCGTACCGAAGCGCAGCAGCAGGTACGTCAAACGAATCTGCTTCACCTGTGGACGGGGCGCCCTGTCGCCGTGCCGACACCGTTTGTAGCGTGGAACTATCTGTGTCAAGGTGGGGTGAGTGAAGTTGTTAAGCGGGCGATCGTTCTCGTGTCAGAAATGTATCGCGCGCGTGGGATGCGCTCACGGGTAGCACTTGATATGCACGATGCGCTGATCCTCGAAGTTGCTCATGAAGAATGGGATGAGGCGCTCCGGTTGGCGGCGGATGTCATGGCGCATATCACCCCGCCAGCATTAACGGAGCGGACAGTTCCGCCTGTCCGTTGGATAGCACAGCCGAAACTGGAAGAAAACAAACATAAATGGGGTGCGGAGCAGTGGCATCCGCCAGAACAATAACACAGGCATGGGGCAATCAATTTGCGTTATCATCGGGTTTCGCGCAGTGGGGGGACAAAACCGCTGGGAAGCCGCAATGAAATTTCTTGTCGCTGGATTGATCAACTTGGAAACCACCGTACGGGTGGAAGCATTCCCCGTCGAGTATCAACCGGTGCGTTATCCGTTTTTCGGGGTACGCTCGACGGTGAGCGGTGTCGGCTACAACTTGACGAAGGCTTTGCACACGCTCGGTCATGAGGTGCGCTTTCTGTCACTAATCGGGAACGATGCGCCAGCCGTCCTAGTGCGGCATGCGTTGAATGCCGATCACCTACCGACGGATGATGTGCTGCCAGTACTTGATCAAACGTCGCAGTCTGTGATTTTGTACGATCCCAGTGGGCGACGGGCGATCAACGTTGACCTAAAAAATGTTCAAGAGACAAATTACCCGGCAGATCGCTTTGAAGCAGCACTGGCGTGGTGCGATCTGGCGGTGATGTGCAATATCAACTTCACCCGTCCGTTTTTGCAGCGCGCGAAAGCACTCGGTAAACCGATTGCGACGGATGTGCATACGATCGCTGCTCTAGATGACCCATACAACCGCGACTATATGCAAACCGCCGATATTCTGTTCATGAGCCATGAAAATCTGCCGATGCCGCCTGAGGCATGGGCGGCGCATGTGATGTCCGCATTCGATAACCGCATGATCGGGATCGGTTTAGGGGAACGCGGCGCGCTTCTATGCGTTAATCAGGGGAATAAACAATTTACACACACGATTATCCCAGCGGTGACGACTCGCCCTGTGGTCAATACGATCGGGGCAGGGGATGCGTTGTTTTCAGGATTTTTGCACGCGCAATCACAAATGCATGATCCGTTTGAGGCAATGCGAAAAGCAAGGTTGTTCGCCTCATGGAAGATCGGCGTATCGGGCGCGGCAGACGGTTTTCTCAACGCCGCTGAATTGGACGCGCTCTACCAGAATCAAACGTGATTAAAAAGCATCCTCCACTGGCAAACCCACCTGCCGCATGATCGTGAGGGCGTTCGTCGATGTTGATGCGCCCTCACGCAGTGTATAGTCAAACGTCATTTGACCCTCGATGACGTGATCCTCAAAGTGGTAGTTTCGCACCTGTTCGAGTGTGTCGGCGAGGATTGTCAAGTCAAGGTCATGTGTTGCAATCAGTCCGATGCCGCGCTTACCCGCCAGCGTTCGAATGTAGGAACGACTGCCGATCAAGCGCTCACGGTTATTGGTGCCGCGAAAAATCTCGTCAATCAGAAAAACAAGCGGCGGTTCTGACGTGTTCTCCAGCGCTTTGAGCAAACGCGCCAAGCGGCGGACTTCGGCGTAAAAGTAGGAATAGCCGTCGGCAATCGAATCGCTGACGCGCATCTGTGTGAACAGCCGGAAATGCGAGATGGCGAACGCCTCTGCGCTGACCGATCCCCCCGCATACGCCATTACCATATTCACTCCAAGCGTCCGCAAAAATGAACTCTTGCCGGACATATTCGATCCCGTAATGAGTCCGATATCGCCTAACCGCGCGAATGAGAAGTCATTTTTGACGGGAGCAGCGATTAACGGGTGTCGTAACCCGTCCCCATGCCATGTGAACTCATCTGTCAATGTTGGAAAGACGTTTTCGGGATGAAGCGCAGCAAAGTCGGCTAACGCGCTTGATGCTTCGAGCGTAAACCACGAATCGAGCCAAGTCGGGACTGTATCGGCGAGCTTGCCCTTAAGCTGACCTAACAGGTAAGCGAAGAAAATATCCCATGGCACGAGCGTGTTAAGGATTATCCATACCAGCGGGTTATGTTGAAGACTCGCCGCCGAAACGATTCCGGTAATGCGTCGCAGCTGCTTGGAGGGTTTAGCACTCGTGTGAAAAGGTGCGAGTAAAGCTTGCAGCGTCGTGTTCTCGCGGGCATGGTAGGTTTCAAGCTGATTCATCACGGTACTTAGCTGGCGCAGACTATCGAGCAGGGTATTGGCTTGACCTTGCAGCGCGAATATGGTTCGAAGCTGTGTCACAGATACGAATGCGTACGCCGCGAGCGTAAAGACCCAATACGGCGCAGTGCCTTGTATTTGTTCCAGCACGATCAGCACGCCATTGGCAGCGGCGAGCAGCGCAGTCACGATCAACACTGCCAGCGGCGGCGCGGCGCCCGGTTGTTTCAACCAATTGATAATGTGGACAGTCGTCCAGCGCTGCTTGATTGTTCCGGCAGCTATGCTGGCATTGAGAGTCAGGCGGCGGCGAAAAGTCGTCAGAGGAACCAGTTCACGCACAAGCGCCTGTCGGCTTCGGCTTGTGGAGAGCGTATCAGGTGGTGTCAACAGCCAATCGCGCAGTCGATCGCTGCTTTCGCGGACAATTGTTGTATCGATCAGATGCAGCAGTGATCGTTCACCCAGCAGATCAAGATCGGCGGCGTAAGGATGATCGACGGGAAGTTCATGCGGGGGAGCGGGAGGAAGATCACCCCACCGGAAGGTCAGCCGCGCGATCTGTGCAATGGTGATCTCGCGCAGCAGCATGAACTGTGTAAGTGAGTGCGTATAACGGCGGTGCAGCGCGACTGTGATAGCAAAACTTGTGCCGCCGATCAACAGGGCGATCCAACCCAGCAGTGATGTGTTAAACAACAGGATACTGAGCGCGATTGTGATGATGGCAATCGTCAGCCGCAGCCATGAGCACCGGTTTGCGGCACGCTCAAGGTAGGTGATGCGGCGCTCAATGCGGGCGTGTTGGCGCTCAAGATGATCACGTTTCGTCAAAAGCAAGCTCCGTTAGCGTGTGTACAAAGAAACACGAAGAAGGGTAATCGAAAGTCGTACTTGCGCAAGGTCTATCTCGCACTGTGGCGAGATAGCGGGATTGGATGGGCTTGACAAAAAACACAACTACATATACAACATATTGAGTTAGTGTAGTTCGAATGTGACACATGCTTTGTTGACCAATCCGCGACATGCGAACACGATAGAAAGCTGATACCCATGAATTTCGCACGCTTTTTCCGTAATGTCCAAGATGCGCCGTGGTACGTCCATTTTCTGCAACCCGTGCTGGATGCCGTGCATCGGCTTCCAGAGGGATCAAAAGTATTAGATATTGGCACAGGGGCGGGCAAGCTCATTGAAATGGGACTTGA
>CALBRY010000260.1 GCA_937927665.1 uncultured Chloroflexota bacterium | reverse complement strand
TGACGGACGGTGAGATTGACGCGCTCAATGAACGCCGTCTGGATGATGCCGGAGAAGCCATGGGCACGCAGGTGGTACCGGGTGTGACGCAACGATCCGCATAACGCGCGCGGAAAGGTGACGACGAGACGCCGGGAACGCAAGACCTTGACGATTTGCGCGAGGTGAAGCTGCGGACTGACATGCCAGACACCGTTGACCCATGCACCGAAGTGAGCGGTGAGCACGGCGTGATACTGGCGCAGCCCATCGGACAGAAACAAGGGAATGTGCGCACAGGCGAGGCGGTCGCAGAGACGGTGCAGAAACGCCATGGCATCGGGGGTCTTGCGCGGAGCAACCGCGTAGGCGGGGACGAGCTTGGTCAGGGGGTCGATGGCAAGCCAGAGCCACGGGACGAATTCGGCACCGCGGATCTGGGCACGGAGTTCATCGAGTTGCAGGATTTCCGGCGTGAGGTCGTGCAAGAAGGTGTCATGGAGATGGTCGGCATGTGCGCCGAAGCGGTCGAGCCAACGGGCGACGGTGTCATCGTCAATGCCAAGAAAGCGGGCAATGTCGGCGCGCGACATCCCGAAGGCAAGCAGCACAAAGGCGGATTGAATGACCAGCAGCGGTTTGTGCAGGCGGAAGCAGGGAGTGTTGCGCCGAATCGAGAACACGTGCTGGCATGCCTGACAGCGCAGACGCCGGATGTCACGCTGCTTCCCGTCCCATCCGTCGGCAACCAAGGCGTGCACGGCAGCATCAGTGCAGCCGAAATAGTCACAGCCCGGGTTGAGACAGGCAAAGCCTTCGGTTGCGCTCTGCTTTTTGCGTCCGCGGCGTGATTTCACCGTGGCATAGGGCGGCGGGACGGGACGCACCGTGGGAGAGGTTGGGTGGAGGGCAGCACACACCGGGCAGTCGTGTGGCGTTTTGGGCTTAGGCAGGTCACGCTCATACCAGCGATGGCGCACGTGGGCGATGTGGTCTTTCAGCGACCGACGGGTTGATGTCGGCGTGAATACCCCTGCGAGTGTCAGTGCCAGCGCGCCGAGATTAAGCGCGAGCAAAACGACGAATGGCAGCAAGAGGCATAGGGCAGGAACAAGCGTAACCATCGGCAGGTTTCAGATCAGCACGGGTCAGTGCACGGAAGTCTAGCGATTTTCCCACCATTTCTCGAGAGAAACCTGAATTATCCAACCTTGATCCAGTAACCACCGCATCCTGTCTACATGATAATACACTGCTTACGGGCTTTCCGTCGCAAGCGGCATGAAGTTTGATTCCACGATCAGCCGGTATGACCCCGCCGTTAGGTTTCCAGAGCTCCCAACCTGAATTTCATACGTGCCGTCCGCGCGTAATATGAGGCGTTCGATGCTCGAATTCGTCTCACCGCTATCTTCGACGTCGTCATTTGAGGCGATTTCGTCCCCGTCTAGGTCACGGATGACGAGAAAGGTGTCAAGTCCGTCGGGGTCGCGCGGATCTTCCGCTCTCATGCGGGAGGGCGTCTCGGCGACTAACATGATGGTGAGTTCTTCCCCAGCAGTACCCTGATACGTCCAAACATCGACCTCACCGACACCAATCTCGCCTCGGTTGTCGCCGAATGGTGAGATTCTTCCCATCGGCTCAACCACCGTAATCGCATTCGCAGAACTGGAATCCGCGCCCACCGGTGATGGTGTCGGACTGTCGATCGGCGTGCTCGGCAAGAGGGTGCGAGTTGGGTAAGGCGTAATTTGAAGGGTGATCGGAATCAACGTCGGCGTGATCGATGGGGTGTGGGTCACACTCGCCGTAGGACTCAGTACGGCGGTATACGAGGGGGCAGTCGTCAACCGAAGCGGATCCACCGTCGGGATCAGCGCTATCGCGGTAAAGATGGGAAGCGTTCGTGTGGGGACAGCTGTCCACGTGTCGGAAGGTGCAGCCACCGCGGAGATCGGCGTGAATACATCGCCAAAGGTGCGGCAGGTGGGGGTTTCGTCTACGGCGTAAAGCAGCCGCTCTTGTTCACTGAATTCCCGGGATAGTCGACTGCACAGTTCGTCGATCACCCGTTCGGGATCAAGATTGACCGACCACAAGCGCACGCTGCCATCTGCGCTGGCGGTCATGATGAACTGCTCATCCGCGCTGATCTCTACATCAAAGATCGTGCCGGAATGCCCAACCATGCGCCGAACTTCCGACGCTTGTGAGACTTCCCACAACCGCGCCGACTGATCGCCACTCGCCGTGACCACATACCGCCCATCGCCATTGAAGCGCGCCCGAAAGACCGAACTTTGATGCCCCTCAAAGCGCCTAAGCTCCGTTCGCGTCTCGGCATCCCACAACCGCGCTGAACGATCTGCGCCCGAAGTCAGCACATACCGCCCATCCGGGCTGAATGCCGCGCTGTAAACGCTGCCTGTGTGCTCCTCGAAACGCCCGGTCTCAGTCGCGGTTGCGGTATCCCAAATACGCACCGTTTGATCCGCACTTGCGGTCGCGATGCGGCTTGCATCGGGACTGAACGCCGCAAAATTGACCGCATCGGCATGTCCTTCGAAGCGGCGCAACTCGACCCCGGTTGCGATGTCCCACAATCGTGCGGTGCGATCGGCTGCGGCGGTAAGGAGGTACTGCCCATCCGGGCTGAATACCACGCTGTTCACCGCGTCTGTATGCCCCTCAAAGCGGCGCACCAAATCCGACGTGTGGAGATCCCACATGAGGGCGCTTCCGTCCGCGTTCGCGGCTGCCACAAACCGTCCATCTGGACTGAATGCGACTCCGTTGAACTGCCCGGACGCAGTGAACGACAACAACGCTGCATCGGCGCTCACATCCCAAACCGTCATCGTGCCGTCTCCTTCGGCACTTGCCAGCATACTCCCATCCGGGCTAATTGCAGCGCTGTTGACAGCACTTCGCCCCGCCTGAAATTGGCGGATTTCGATCCCCGTTGCCGGATTCCATAAGCGCGCTGTGCCATCCGCGCTGGATGTGATGGCATACCGCCCGTCGATGCTGAATGCTCCCGTCTGAACAGCGCCGGAATGCCCGTCAAGGGTGAGAAGTTGTGCACCTGTCGCCGTATCCCAAATGTTGGCAGTATGATCGTCGCTGCACAACAAAATGTACCGTGAGTCCGAACTGAACATGGCGCTGTTCAGCACCCCCAAACGGGCGTCCAAACGCTGTACTTCCGCGCCGCTCTGAATTTCCCACACCCGCGCCGTGCCATCCGCACCTGCCGTCAGGGCAAATTGCCCATCCACGCTAAAACTCGCGCTGTTCACTTGGTCGCGATGCCCGTCAAAACGCCGGATTTCTTCACCTGTGTCAGCGTCATACAAGCGCGCTGTACTGTCGTTGCTGGAGGTCAACACATAACGTCCGTCAGGGCTGAACACCGCCGTGTTGACCGCACCGCTATTGGTGACAAAACGGCGAACTTCTCCACTGAAGTCAATATCCCACAGGCGCGCCGTGCCGTCTGCGCCCGCCGTGAGTACATACCGGCTGTCAGCGCTGATTGAAACTGCGAGTATTGGCGTGCCATCCCCGTCAAGGCGGCGAATTTCGTCCCCCGCGGCAACATCCCACAGCCGGACTGTCCCATCAGTGCCGCTGGTCACGATCAGGCTTCCGTCTGGGCTAAACTCTGCTCTGGTTACGCTGCCGTTGTGTCCAACAAAACGTCTGATCTCCGCGCCTGTGCTGGCATCCCATAAGCGCGCCGTGCCATCGCTGCTGGCGGTCAAAATAAACTGCCCACCGGGGCTGAATACCGCGCCGTTTACCTCGACCGAATGTCCGACAAACACGCGCTGTGCTAATAGGAAATGCACGCGCTGAAGAGCGGCTTCGGCTTGTGCTGTGTGCTGCATTGTCCACGCGCGAACCGCCAACAGCGCTGCGAGTTCATTTTCGCCGCGTTCGCGGGCAGCGCCGCTCTCGCCCGCAAGGCGAATCGACTGGATACGCTGTTGATTTTCGACAATCTGGGCTTCTCCGGTGTAGATATTCGCGGTGATCGGCGTCAAGGTGGCGTTTGCGTCTGCTGCCTGCTGAGTTTGAGTGCCAGCGTAGATCCCCGTGAGGATTGCGACAATCACGAATGCGGCAGCCGCCGCCATCAGGGTGTTCGTCAGCCGCCGCTGCCGCCGTTCCCGCGTGATCCGCTCATCCTCCAGACGACGGCTTTCACGTATGTACGCGACATGTTCAGGAGTCGGCGGTGGGATCACCGCCTCGGCTTGCGTCAGCCATGCCTCTGCCTGAAGCAGATCAATGCCAGTCAGCATCAAGCTGGGGCGGCGACCGTGCCGATCCCAATCCTTGGCGCGCACCAACAGACGGGTGTGCTCACTCACGTACTCCAGATCGAGATCGAGCGCGTGTGTAAGTGACTGAACGCCGGCATCGAAGGTGTCGCGGGTGAAGTCAATCCACTGAATACCCGAAAGCACCTTCCAGTTATCTCGTGCGATCAGCAGGACGTCGTCGCTTCCCAGCAACGCCCGCTGCAACTCATTCAGGTCGCGGGTAACAAGATTGGCAAAGGCGACCCGCTCGTCGGTTTCAGCGATCAAAACGGGAATGATGCGTTTGTTTAGTGAACGGGCATATGAGATTTCGAGTTGGCAAATTGGGGAGGCAATCGAATTCGGGCTGACGAGTAGAACGAAGTTGTCGGCGGTTTCTATCCCGTCTTGAATCTGCTCCCACCATTCGCTGGTGATCTGAATGTTCGTCCAATCCATCCAGACATCACGCCGAAGGTTGATTAGTGCCGCGTGGAGAGTCCTGCCAAAGTCAGCGTCGAGGGTAGAATAGGAGATAAATGCATTAGCCATACCGCCCCCTCTACTTAATAAATTGTTTGAGGAATGTTTTGTTGATTTGGACTATACCATGAGTATGCGAATTGCGCTGATAATTGCCGACCTTACAGGGAATTATCAAAATGAGGGAACAACTTGTCTGTCAGCGCAAAAGAGAACGCCGAGTGATGCTGTGAAGCCAGACCTCGATTCGTTGGCGCGCTCCTGATGGCCTCACCAAACATCGACCCGCTGAGGGTATTACAGTAAGTAGGTTTGGAGCGACACACAGTGTGCCGCTCCAAAATATCCAACTCAGAACGGGATTTCGCCGCTCGGCTCGTCCTTCGCGCTGCCGTTCTCGGCGCGGTCGAGCAAGACCAATTGACTCGCATCGAGTTCGAGGCTCGGCTGCGGCGCGCCTGCCTGATCGACCCATGCGCTCATGCGCACCCACGAAGCGGACACTTGAATAAGCGATCCGCGCTTGACATACTGCTGCGCCACGTCCGCTAATTTATTCCAGCACGAGATGCGCACCCATTGGGTTTGCTTCTCGCCCGCCTTGTTTTTGCGGCTGACTGCCACCGAAAACGACGCGACGGTTTGTTCGCCCACCTGCCGCACCTGCGGATCGCTGCCCACGAACCCCGTAACCTGAATGTGCAGTGACGTTCCCATTTTTCGATCTCCTCGCGCATCTGCGCTGCTTTCCATCGACCAGCGGGTCGATTTCTGCCCTCCTTCGGGCAGGCGCATCAGCCGATCCCGTCACCCACCGGGCGCTATCCATTTCTGTTGAGCGCAAGCGGCACAAGCCAGACAGAAATGGATAAGCGAAATCCGCAGGATTTTGACGGGGCGGCGCGCCTGCCAGACTGGGCAGAACAAATCGACCCGTCACGCGGTCAGAGGGAACAGCGCCGACGCGGGGCGAAAGGGACTCAATCACACTGGAACGGGATCACGCAAGCGGATCAGGGGGTGAGTGAAGGGGAACAAACGCGGTGTTTGTCAGTGGAAACTCGCAAAATAAAAGGAGCGGCTTAGGCGAACCTCCATGCAGCTAGAGCGGCGTGGCGCACTGGCATCGCTCCGCTTTCAGCAAGTAGGGGTTAGGCGAACCGGGATCGTCGTGCAGCAGTTGTCGGCGGGTAA
>CALBRY010000259.1 GCA_937927665.1 uncultured Chloroflexota bacterium | reverse complement strand
CCCCTCTCCGAATTCGGGGAGGGGAGACGAGCGAAGCGAGTGGGGGAGGGGTGTTGCCAGCCGCAGAGCGAAGGACGCTTATTTCTTCGGGATGTGACTCATGGCATATTCCGCCAGCGCGGTGATCGTCAAACTGGGGTTGATGCCGGGATTCGCCGGGATGATCGAGCCGTCTACGACATACAGCCCCGGATAATTGAACACTTCGCAGTGAATATCAACAACGCCATCATCAGCGCTTTTGCCCATCGGCACGCCGCCGATCAAATGCGCGGTCGCCGGAATGCCGAGCAGCGTTTCGGGGATCGTATCCTGCGCGATTCCCTGTGTTTTCTCCGCGAAACGATGCGTCATCCGGTGTGTCAGTTCCACATTCGGGGACATCGACGTTCCCGGCGGCACTTCTGTCACCATGCCGCGCCGGAATCCCGTAAACAGGCTGCGCCCCAATTTGACGCGCATCGTACTTTCGGCAGTCTGCATCACCAACATGATCGTCGAACGTTCCGCCCAGCGCGAGAAAAACTTCGCGTACAGAAATTCGCGCGGATGTTTTAACCCGTGCGCGATCGTCTTGATCAACCGTCTGAGCGGGGTCGAGGCATGTTCGATCATCGGGATCGCCAGCAGGCGCATAAACGACGATCCGCGCGGGTAGCGGACAGGCTCAACCCGTGTGATCGCGTCGAGTTCAAAAATCGAGGTGATCGCCGGACCTGTCGAATAATCGGTGGTCTTATCCCATGAGGTTGATCCGACGAGCGCCTCGCTGTTGGTGCGAACGCTCGTCCCCAGATGCGCGGACAGCTTCGGCAGGGATCGCGTTATATCACGGCAGCGGAACAGCAGTTTCATCGTGCCGAGCGCGTGCGCCGAGACGACGACATTTTTTGCCCGTACCCGTTCGTTTCCCCGCTCCCAGAATGCGGCGGTAGTGCGCCTGTAGATCACTTCGTAGCGTGCGCCATCCGGTTGATTAGGCGGCAGTGGGCGAATATCCGTCACTTCCGATTCGGCTTGAATGCGTGCGCCCCACTTTTCCGCGAAGTAAAGATAGTTTTTTAGCAGCGTATTTTTTGATCCGTAACGGCATCCGATCATACAACCGCCGCACCCGTTACAGCCGGTGCGCTCCGGTCCTTCGCCGTCGAAATACGGATCGGGCGCGGTCTTGCCCGCCTCCCCGAAGTAAATCCCGACATTCGCGGGGCGGAATGTTTCGGCGCGTCCGTATTCTTGCGCCATCTCTTGCAGCACGCGATCCGCTGGCGTGAAGAACGGATTGCGCGCCACGCCGAGCATTCTGCACGCGGTTTCGTAATGCGGACGCAGCAGCGTTTTCCAATCCGCCAGATTACGCCAACCGGGGGCTTCAAATAACTCGTCGCCGGGTTCCATCAGCACATTAGCGTATACTAAGCTTCCGCCGCCGACTCCGCTCCCGTGCAGCACCATGATGTCATTCATCAAGCTGATCTGCTGGATGCCAAAACAACGCAGCGCGGGCATCCACAAATACTTAAAGACATTCCAGTTCGTTTTGGGATGATCCTCATCACGGAAACGCTTGCCGCGCTCCAGCACCAGCACCGAATATCCCTTTTCGCCCAGCCGCATCGCCGACACACTGCCGCCGAACCCTGAGCCGATCACGACATAATCCCATGTTCTTTCTTGAGCGGTGTTTTTCATAACCATAACCATTCACTACTTTTTATCGGATTGTAACCTAATTCACGAATGCCAGCGAAGTACGCCAGAGTGTTGTATGCTGTCAGCGTCGAAAACGATTATCGTCAGGACTGCGTAATGACACTACCCATCACCAACAGCGAACAAGCGCTCGAAGCTCTGTTGGCGGGCAACCGCCGCTACGCCGCCATGCGTCAAGAATACCCGCGCCAATCGTCTGATCATCGCACTCAGGTACTTGAAGGGCAAAATCCGTTTGCCGTCATCCTGAGCTGCTCCGATTCTCGCGTGCCGTCCGAACTCATCTTTGATCAAGGATTGGGGGATTTGTTTATCGTCCGCACCGCCGGGCATGTCGTCGATGATATTGCGCTGGCAAGCATCGAATTTGCGGTGTACAGCCTCAATGTGCCGCTCGTGATGGTCTTGGGGCATTCGATGTGCGGCGCGGTCACGGCGGCGGCATCCGGGAAAATCATGCCCGGCGCGATCCCACATTTGACCGTGCGCCTAAAACCCGCGCTTGCGTCTGTTTCCGGCACGGCGGGGGATCTCGTGATGAACGCGACACAATCGCATTCACGTTTAACCGCCGCGTATATCACCGCCGCCAGCCCGGTTATCGCCCAAGCAGTTGAGTCGGGCAGTGTGCGGATCGTTCCGGCATACTACGATCTCGCCACTGCCCATGTGGAGATTGTCTAGAACGCGCCGATATGAGCGACCGGGCTGCCAGAAAAATCGTATTGCAGGCTGTCCGGCGGCGGAACCATCCCGTCATCAGCGATGAAAGATGGCAGCGGCAGCGGAGTCAGCGCGGCGGATTGTTCCGGTGCGATCGTGTTGATCGCGTTATCGCGCCGGATCTGCGCCTCACTGCATGTCGGGTGATCCGCCGCGCATCCCGTGTCTTCATAGCCGACGCCGATCGGGTGTGATGCGTCCCCGTTCCAGATCAAGTTTCCGATGATTCGCAGATCATCATCCGCCAGCGTTGGCACGGGGACACCGCTCCCGATCTGCGAATCGCCAGCATAAGGCGCGAACACGTTCAAATGCTGGTATTCGCTGCGGTATCCGGCGGGATTGTTAAAAATGTTGTTGATGATGTAGACATGACGATTGGGAATGCGGACATAATTTTCGCCGTCCGCGATCGCCATATTGCCCCATCCGCCGAGCGCGGCATTTGATTCGCAGCGGGGGCGTTCCGGGCTGTCGGGAGCGCCGTCACAACTGCGAGAACCAAAAATGATATCAACCATGTGACTGCGCGCCCCGATGCGCGTAAAGGTGTTGTGTGCGATCAAGACGTTATAGCCGCCCTGTACACCCACCCCCGCCCCCGTCGTATCGCTGACATGGTTGTTCACGAACCAGATGTAATAGGCTTCATATTGGATGAAGGGCGGAACCATATACTGAAAGCCCGTCCCCTGTCCGGCGCTGAATCCGCCCGTCACACAGTTGAAAATGTCGTTCGCTTCGACGCTCAAATATGCCGAGCCGCCTTTGAAGTAAATGCACCAATCGCCCGCCTCGTGAATGCGATTGCCGATCACATGCCCGTGCTGCACCGCGACAAAATCGACGACGACATTCCACGCGCCGGAAATATCGCTGTTCTCCAGATAAAAATAAGTCGATTGATTGACCTTGACGACTTCCTGAGCTTGATATGTCTCCGGCGCAGCGCCGCGCAAAGTCACACCGCGCAGCAGCACATGATCGCATAATTCGCAGTGGAAAGCGTCTACACCCTCATCAATCAAGAAGTCCATGAAATACACATAATGCGAATTGAACAGGTTGATCGTCGCTAGGCGTGTGTCGATGCCTGTGCCGCTCAAAATGATCGGGTGTTCGTACGTGCCGAAGCGCGATTCCCAGTAATTCGGCTGCATATCGGCGCTAAAAACGCCCGCCGCGAGATGAATATGAACCCCCGTGGTGAGCGCTTCGCCCATCGGGATACGATCCCATGCGGCGCTGATCGTGCGGAGTGCGGTTTCGGGGGTGTCTCCGGCGCGGTTGTCATCGCCGCTGACCGGATCGACATACACATCGGTCAGCGTGGGCGTGCCGATGTCATACAGGCGCGGATCACCCGTTTGGGCGTGAACAATCGACATAGACGAAACGACGAAAGCAGCGAGCAGGGTGAGCAAGATCGATTTCATGGATGCCCCTTTGATGTCTAGACCTGCTTCTAGCATAACATCATGCTGTTAGATCGTTTCGTTATGAAACATCACCCGCAGTCGTTGATAACAGATCGCCGAGGTTGTGATGAATATGCCGAGCAGATTCGCCGTAAAATCCGCTCGATCCGGTGTGCGACCTTCCATAAATAGCTGCATCGCTTCGGTAATGGCGCTGATCGCCAGTGTGGCAAAGATCGCCAGCGCCAACGACTGCGAAAAACGGCGGCGGAATCCGAAACGCATCCCCGCGTAAAGGACTGCCGTCAAGCCGCCCATCAGCGCGGCGTGACCGATCAAATCCCCCCACAACACCCGATCAAGCACCAGATGAACCCAGCCGATCACGCGATCCGGCGCAAGCAGGAGCGTGACGACAGCGGCGGTGCTTGCGGCGCTGGTTAGCATCCAAGTGGTGGCGCGATTCTTGCACAGATTGATCATCATGATAGCTTTCGTCGCTGATCGGATTGATCGATTAGACAGCGCCGTATTCCGTTCGGATCAGTGCGTAGGGAAATCGTCAGGCGTACAATCGAAAGTCGGGCTGTGGAGCGGAGATCAAAACAATGACAGCACTTCAGTTTATCCAACAGGGGAGCAGGCTGATTGTTTGGAGCGCCGCCAACATAACCATGCTGATCGATCCGGTGAGCGGCGAGGGTCGCGGGCAAGTACCGGGGGAGATCATCGGGCTTTCCTATGACGAAACGCATGCGATTCTTCGCCAGCAGGACGAAACGATCAGCGCTGCCCGATTATCGGATGGCGCGATTCTTTCATCGCCCGATCCGGATCAGTTTCCCGCGCACGAGCGGCTGATTCCGGTGGTCGATCCAATCATTGGGTGTGTCGATGCCTTTGATCGGGAACGTTTCTTTCCGCCCCCACCGCTCAAACTGGAAAAAGATGAAACCGGACACTGGATGCGCCAAGTGTATCGGCTTCCCGGTTCGCCGCTGGTGATGTTTATCGCGAGTTGGGATAACCCGATGATTTACGGATGGGATACGTATCTGCACGATATGCTCACCAACCGGACGATTCTCAAGGAAGCAGCCAAGAATTATCTCCCCAATGCGGTGTATACCCCGTCGCTGAATCTCCTCGCGTTGGAGTCCGCTTACGAGTACAGGTTTTATGATCTGGAATCCGCCCACTCACGCGGCGTATTGAACTTTTCCGACATTGATACGCGCGGGTATCTCTCCCCGGCGGAACTCAAAGCGAACCCGCGCCGACCGAGCGTGATCCGCTATATCCGCACGGTAGCGACAAATCCCGCCGCGCCAGAGTTCACAGCGGGCGCGCTCGATGGACTGCTGCGCGTTGTGCGCTTCCCAATCGTGCAGTCTAAGAAGATCACACGGGAGCACACCCCGCTCTGGGAAACCCGTCTCAGTGCGCCGCCGCGTGCGCTGGCATTTTCGCCCGATGGCATGCGGCTTGCTGCCCTGCTCACCAACAGCACCGTGCTGATCTTCGATGCGTATAACGGAAAACTGCTGCATACCATCGCGCTTCCCAAGCCGTAGCCTCCGGTTGATTTGTGCATTCTTGCAGATGTAATTACGGGGAGAACACGCTATTGTAGGAGAAAGCGTCGGTTCGACGCAGCACAACAGCATGATGGAGGCTATATCCATGCGACGCGTTAGTTTGTGGATGCTTGTGGTTCTGGTTGTCGGTCTTTTTGCATTCCCTGCCGCCTCTCAAGAAGATTTGGACGCTCAAGCCGCCGAATTGATGGCATCTGAGCCTTCTTTCGAATATGCAGAAACGATCGTCAATTTCGAAAATCTTGGTTTGAACATTATCGGCACGCTGGCAATGCCGGTGAGCGATTCACCTGTGCCGATCGTGCTGCTGTTCCACGGATTCAAGGGGGAGCGCGATGAACTCCCAATCGTGAATACCGAAGAAGCGATGTACAGCCGCACCGCCCGCATTTTCGCAGAGCGCGGCATCGCTACCTTACGAATCGAATTTCGCGGGTCGGGCGAAAGCGAAGGCTTGTGGGAAGATACGACATTCACCGGACAAATTGCGGATGCAGTCGCGGCGCTTGATTTTGTGGGAACGCTGGAAGGCATCGACACGGCGCGGATCGGCATCATCGGTTTGAGTCAGGGCGGGTTGGTCGCGGCGGAAACAGCCGGACAAGACGCGCGCGTTGCTTCGTTGGTATTGTGGTCAGCCGCATCGAACCCGGCATCAAACTTTGCGAATATTCTGCCGTTGGAGACGATTCAAGCCGGACTCGCCCTTCCTGATGGCGAAGCACTGCCGATCACGCTGCCATGGGGGGAAGAAACCAGCATGAAGCGTGAATTCTTTGAAGAACTGTTCACGGTTGATCCGGTCGCGGCGATCACGCACTACGCGAATCCGATGCTTGTCGTCGTCGGCAGCCGCGATACGACAGTTTACCCGCAGCCGTTGGCAGGGCAGATTTTCCTGAATTACCACGAAGGCGACGAAGCGCTCGTCGTTCTTGATGGCGATCATGTTTTTGATGTGCTGGCGACCGGTCCTGAAGTCGTCGATCAGGCGATCTTCTACAGCCTCGCATGGTTCATCAACACGCTGTAAATCCTCTTTAACGCCGGGAAGGGGCGAAATTCCTCGCCCCTTCTCATTGATGATCCCCTCTTCGCGGTTCTAGCGCACAATCTTGAAGTTAAACATGCCCGTTCCGAGTGTACCCCACAGCCGCACCCAGACGGGCAGCAGCATTTCTGTTCCGCGCGCGGTGGTGATATCCCCTAGATCGATGATCGTTTTCCAGCCGAACCACTCGCGCAGATAGCCGATCACCGCCGCTTTTGCGTCCGCATCGTTTCCGCTCACGAACAGATCATGATCGCCGCCTGCAACCAGCGCCGGGTTGACCATCAGCGCGGCGGTGAGCGTGTTGAGCGTCTTAACAACTTTTGCCGACGGAAAGCGCCGCTGAATCTGCTCCGCAAGCGAATCGGTATTCGAAACGAACAGCGACGGCGGCATTCCCTTTGAAAAGTCGAGCGGGTTGGAAATATCGATCAAGATTTTGCCCGCGAGATTTTGTTCCCCGGCGGCTTCGAGCGCGGGAATCGACCCGTGTCCCGATGTCGCGTTGATGATGACCGCGCCAAACGCGGCAGCACCGGCAAATGTGCCAAGCTGAATCGAGTCGTGCGCCTTCAGCCATGCGCTGAAGGGCGGATTGCCATAACCATCCGGCGTGGTATTGGCGAGTGTGGCGTTTACATCGCGTGTGCCGATCATCACCGAATGCCCGATTTCAGCCAATTTCGCGGCGATCGTCTGACCGACGCCGCCTGTCCCCAAGATTCCGATATTCAATCTGCTGACTCCTGCGCGCTTTTTGATATAATAGAGACAGATCTGTCTTGCATCAGATTAAAGAGTACAGACAAGTCTGTCTTGTGTCAACAGGGAAAACTCATGACGGTTTCTGCGCGTGACCGCATCCTACAAACTGCCGGTGATCTATTCTTTCAATACGGCTATCGGGCAATCGGCATCGATATGATCATCGCTCAATCGGGGGTGGCAAAGGCGACACTTTACTGCCACTTTCCCGCCAAAGATGATCTGATCGCGGAATATCTTGAAGAAACGA
>CALBRY010000258.1 GCA_937927665.1 uncultured Chloroflexota bacterium | reverse complement strand
CCTCTCTTGGTGGAATTACATCCTGATTCTGATTTCACGGACATGACCTACCTGATGCGACAGGTCTATCACTTCACATACATGTCGTGGCGCGATTTCTTTCCTGCCACAATGCCTGTGACAATAAAGTACTCTCAGCTTATCGCGAATCTGCTCGGCAACTTGAATCAAGTTGATGGATGGACGAGTACACCGCTCTCCGTTGGGAGTCTTCGTGGAAGAAGGTGGTTTCTATGATAGGGCAAATCCTCCTCACAGAACGAAAAGCTCAGCTTATAGAAGTTATCACCAAAGGCTGGAAGAGTTGTCGTCCCCACACAGCGGCATTTCTGCTACGCATCTTACCAGCCCACATCAAGCGGGACATTGAGACATCAGGGGTTCTAGGAGTGTCATCGGAGCTTGAATCCACATACGGAGGTTATCCTGATGTGGCATTCTTAGGCTATTCTCTTGCAAACGAACCGAGTGATAGTAAGCTGGCAAGTCTATTTCTGGAAGGTTGTGAACGTCTTCGCAAGCGAGACACATACTCTACACGCCCTTTCTTTCTGGATGATTTAGCAGTTCTGGGGGTAGCGGATGGACTTGCGACACTTCCTCAAGAGACTCAAATGAAAAGCTGGCTTCTTGAGGGAATAGAGCGAAATAGTCATCAGTCACTCTGGTCAAGTCGAATGCGGCACCTTGCGAGTGATCTTCTAGATAAGCGCGGACGCTTGAAAGTGGCTCTCAGTTTAAACCAAACCGATGAGTTGGCTCTAGAACTGCTGCTTGCTGGAGTCTGGATTGCGGCATTTTCAGATACCGAACGTCTTTCAAGTGACCAGATGCAGCTTTTGCTCAGACAACTTCTAAGCGACTCTTTGCCAACTGAAGACGATATTGAACGGGCAGGTGTTTGGCTGGTCGCACTAGATCGAATTGTTACGCTAGCTGCTCAAGCCCTAATTCCAAACGTGAGCGACACAGCGCGCCTCCTACGGAATGTCGAGCATTCATTTAAGCGCTGGAAGTGGGAAGACAAGCCGCGACAAGGCGCGGCATTCGTGGCTCAATGGCTCATTGATAACGAGTACGATGTGCAGTCGCTTCTTTGGGCAATCTTGTATCCAGTGTACGGTTCTGATCTCGTTGATGAGTCGTATCTTCCGAACTGGGGACAAACTCAGCCACGAGCAGATCTTGGCATTTCTTCCCTGAAAGTGATTATTGAAGTGAAGTTCATACGTGAACCGAAAGATTTCAATGAGATTGAAGGTCAGATTGGAAACGATCTGGGACTTTACTTCAAAGATACCAATTTATACGACCGAATGATTGTATTCGCATATGACGATTGCGATAGCCATCAACCACAGAAGTATGATGGTTTACGAAATGCATTGCTCAAGCGCGAACGCGTTGAAGACGTGATAATCATTCGTCGACCTGGAATGATACCTGTGCGGAGCGCTAGAAGATCTCGTACGTCCAAGACCAAGACAAATTAAGCTGTATTTTCCAAGCTCAGCACGTTTACTTCTGCAAAGATATGTCTTTCCAAACTCGCCGTATGAGATTGTACTATTGTGGGGATTCTCCCCTTGAATTACCACCTATGAGGAAACAAGGAAGACATGGCAGTAATTTGGACACCGCAGGGTGCATATTCTAGTACCGTCTATCGCAGCGAAGCTGACCTCGAAAACGCGATCCTTCAGGTGCAGTCGGAGCTTTTCGGTCGCAACCGTATTTATCTGGACGTCAAACGGAAGATCGGCGCTAAGGGCGGACTCAGGAATATTCCTGACGGTTATTTGATCGATCTCAATGGTGCGAAGCCACGTCTGTATGTGGTCGAAAACGAACTCGCATCGCACGATCCGCTTCGTCATGTCGCCGTGCAGCTTCTTGAGTTCTCGCTGTCCTACAGTGCAGAACGGCGTACCATCAAGACTATTCTGTTTAACGCCTTGCAGACTTCTCCACCAGCCAAAGACCTGTGTGAGCAATATGCTCGGTTGCGAAACTACCGAAATCTGGATCACATGCTGGAGGAGATGGTCTTTGATGCCCCGTTTGCCGCCCTCGTGATCATTGATGAAATGTCAGATGAGTTGCAAACAGTACTTGCTGAGAAATTCCGGTTCGGGGTCGAAGTTCTTCAAGTGTCGCGCTATGCAAACGCGAACGGAGAATATCTGTATCACTTCGAGCCATTTCTTTCTGGAATCACGGAAGATCTTGCGGCTCCAACAGAAGGCAGTGAAAGCGCACATACGCTCGACGTTGCCGAAGTAGATACGGTCGTTGTACCGGCACAACCGGAAGGCTTTCAAGCGACATTCCTAGGTGAAAACCGGTGGCACGCCATTCGCATTCATGGAACGATGCGCCCCCAAATCAAGTACATCGCTGCCTATCAGGTTCGCCCCATCTCTGCAGTCACGCATATAGCTTCAGTAAGTTCAATTGAACCGTGGGGTGACTCTGGGAAGTTTGTCGTCAATTTCTCTGCACCGGCACGCGAGATTACACCGATCAAACTTATCGCTGGTGGCAGAGTCAAGGCGCTGCAAAACATCCGCTACACGACCATGCAGCGTCTGGAAGCCGCCAAGACGTTGGATGAGGTTTGGTGATTCAGATGCGAATTCCCTATGTCATCGACAATGTAGAAACCCGTCTCGCGGATGTGCTGAATT
>CALBRY010000257.1 GCA_937927665.1 uncultured Chloroflexota bacterium | reverse complement strand
GGGGGACGCGGTGCTGTTTTATCGCGGCGGGGAGGAAGATCCTGAAGTGATATGGAACATCGATCATTATCTTGATGCCGGATTAGCTGACTCGATCACGATTGATCCGGCGGCGGCGCAAGAAGCGCGGCGCGTGTGGTTCGTAACGCGCGATTGGTTCGGCGAAGGCGTACAGGATGCGTTTCACAGGCTTGAGGCGACACATCCGCTTCAGTCGGTGATCGGGCAGTGTACGACGGAATGGTGTTATCTCGCCCAATTGATGGAATCGCCGCCGAATGCTGAACCGATCGTGTTTGGCGGCGTGCTGCCGTTTTATGGCGCAGATGTGACGGAAACGAGCGGCGCGATCAGGGTTCGGCTGTGGTGGCGCGCTGATGAACCCCCGCCGCGTGATTATTCGATCAGCGTACAGGTGATCGATTCGGCGTTGATCGCACAAGATGATGGCGCGATACGGCATTACGGCGAAAGCATCGTACAAACCTCCGCAATGCAGCCGGGACAGATTTATATCGACGAGCGGACGATCTCCCTCTCAACGCCGCTGCCGGAGGACTACCAAATTGTGTTGGTCGTCTATCAATCGTGGGATGGCGTCCGGTTGCTGCTGCCAGATGGGGCGGATGCGCTGCTGTTGAGCCGCTAACAATCGCTAATTGGCGATACATGGTTTAGACGCCGTGTATTACACTTTGGTTTGCTTTCACCAATCAGGGAAATTGCATGGCTTCGGAATTTACCGCACGACGAACGTTTAGGTCGGATCGGTCGTCACCGCTCCGCTACATCGTATCGCACATACGGCGGCATCCCCAGTTCGCCATAACGATGATTTTCGGCGCGTTCATGAACGCGGCGCTGGCGGCGGCTGTCCCGTATTTTGTCGGTAGGGCATTTAACGAACTTCAAACCGGTCAGCCCTTGGAGGCGATTCTGCCGCTGGCAATCGCCATTTTCGCATCTCAAGCGCTGCGCGCCGTACTTCAGTTGATGCGAAACGGCAGTTCTGAGATTTTCGCGCAGCGCATCGAGCGGGATGTGCGCGACGAGTTATACGGAAGTTTGCTCGGCAAGAGCATGAGCTTTCATGACAGCGTGCCCGTTGGCGAAACGATGGCGCGGGTGACGAATGATGTGCGCGAACTCAATTTGATGATGAATCCCGGTATGAACCTGCTCGTCGGGTCGGGGATGTTCCTGCTGACGCCGTTTATCGCGGCGCTGTTGGAATATCCGCCGCTGGCGCTTGCACCGGGGATATTCCTGCTGCTTTACGGATTCGCTCAGTATCGCTATGTCAAAAGCATGTCGCCAATCGCGCAAGATGTCCGCGCCAGCTTTGGTGATATGAACGCCGATGTCGCGGAATCGCTCGAAGGCTTGCAGGTGGTCAAAGGGGCGGCGGCAGAAAAGCGCGAAGCCGCTCATTTTGATGCTCTGGCGGATCGGGTACGTGATAACTTCATCCGTCAGGGACGGGTGGAAGCGCGCTATCTGCCGATGTTCTTGATCGGTTTGGTGATGGCGGGCGGATTCACGCATTCGGTGATTTTGAAGCAGCAGGGTTTGATCACCACCGGGGACGTGGTCGCCTTCATGGGGCAGTTGATGTTATTCGGCTTCCCGGTGTTCAGTTCGCTATCGGCGTTCACACAGGCGTCACTGGGATACGCCAGCACCAAACGCATTCTGTCGATCATCAATCAAGAAACCACGCTCGACCAGAACAAAGGCGGTTACGAAGGACAGGTGACAGGTGCGATCCGGTTTGAAAATGTCTCATTCCAGTACCAACCGGAAAGCGCGATCGTCTCTCATCAGGTGAGTTTCGAGGTTCAGCCGGGGCAAACGGTGGCGATCGTCGGGCAAACCGGATCGGGTAAGACGACGCTGATTAAGCTGCTCAACCGCACCTATGATGTGACCGAGGGGCGGGTGTTGGTCGATGGTGTGGATGTGCGCGAATGGAATCTCGAAAAACTCCGTTCGTCGATCAGCATCATCGAACAGGATATTTTCCTGTTCAGCCGCTCGATTGCCGATAACATCCGCTTCGGTAAGCCGGATGCGACACAAGAAGAAGTTGAGGCGGCGGCGCGCAAGGCACAGGCACACGAGTTCATCCTTTCGTTCCCGGAAGGTTACGACACGATTGTCGGTCAGCGCGGCGTGACTTTGAGCGGCGGTCAGCGGCAGCGGTTAGCGCTGGCGCGGGCGTTCGTGACCAACCCACCGATTCTGATTCTGGATGACAGCACGAGCGCAATCGACAGCGCTACCGAAGATAAGATTCAAAAAGCGATCTGGGCGGCGGCTCAGGGACGCACGACGATCCTGATCACCCACCGATTAAGTCAAATTCGCTGGGCGGATCATATTGTCGTGCTGCGTAAAGGGCGCGTCGTGGCACAAGGTAAGCACGAGGCGCTAATGGAAAGTTCGGAGGCATACCGCCGCATTTTCGCGCGCTACGAGAGCGCCACTCCTGTCAAAAACGAAATGGCGTACAAGGGCTAAGCAATGGGGATTTTCGGCGGCATCGCCGCAGACAAGTACGATCGCACCTATAGCGATGGGTATCTGCTTAAGCGCCTGTGGCAGTATATGAAACCTTACCGGCGTCAGTTCACAATCATCTTGGGGCTGGTGCTCGTCTTTTCGATGATCGGCGCGTTGATTCCGGTCACGATTTCGCGCGGGATTGGTGCGCTGGAAGAAGGCGGAAATGCGGTCTGGGGGGTTGTTCTGGCGCTGTTCGCAATCGCCGTGACCGATTTTGCGGTGTATTACGTGCGGCGGCGTATGACGGCATACGTGATCGGGGATGTGATCAGTGTGCTGCGTAAAGATGCGTTTAGAGCGGCGATCGCGCGCGATCTTTCGTTTTATGACGAGAACAAATCCGGCAAGATCGTCAGCCGCATCACCACCGATTCGCAAGAATTGGCGCAAGTGCTTTTGATCGGCAGTGACATCCTGACGCAGATGGGCGAATTTATCATCCTTCTGGTGATTCTCGTCGGCTATGAATGGCGCTTAACCCTGCTCCTGCTCGGCATGACTCCGATTGTGGTCGGTACGATGCTGATCTTCCGCCATCTGGCGCGTATTGCGACGCGGCAGGGCAGCCGTGCGATGGCACTGGTGAATGATAATATTCAAGAGAGCGTGACCGGGATCAGCGTGGCGAAGAACTTCCGCCGCGAAGCGATGATCTACAACGAGTTCACCGAAGTGAACAACAAGAGCTATAAGATCAATTTGCGGCGCGGGTTTGTGTTCGCGACGGTGTTTCCGGTTCAGAACTTTCTCGCCGGATTTGCGATCGCGACGCTGGTTTATCTAGGCGCATCGTTCGTGATTGGCGGGACGATTACGGCTGCATCGTGGTTCTTGTTCGTGCAGTCTCAGGATCGCTTCTGGTTTCCGTTCATCAATTTGTCGGCGTTCTGGGGACAACTTCAAGGCGGCTTGAGCGCGCTTGAGCGCATTTTCGCGCTGGTTGACGCTGAAAATGTCGTCGTGCAGAGCGATAACCAACCCGCACCTGAACCGATGACCGGGAAGATCGAATTTGATCATGTCGTGTTCCGTTACAAAACGGGCGACCCGATCCTGAACGATTTTAACCTGACGATTCAGCCGGGGGAGAGCATCGCGTTTGTGGGGCATACAGGCGCGGGCAAAAGCACAATCGCACGCTTGATCGCACGCTTCTATGAATTTCAGGAAGGCGCAATCCGGATTGATGGCGTGGATATTCGCGCGCTTGATCTCGATTCGTACCGGAGCAAATTGGGGATTGTGCCTCAGCAGCCGTTTTTGTTTAACGGGACGGTGATGGAGAATATCCGCTATGCCAGCCCCAATGTCAGCGATGCTGAAATTGAGGCGATTTCTAACAGCATCGGCGGCGGTGAATGGCTGGAGACGCTCCCCGATGGACTGAAGAGCGAAGTCGGCGAACGCGGTGCGCGCTTGAGTATGGGACAGCGCCAGTTAGTAAGTTTGCTGCGCGTGCTGGTACAAAAACCCGCGATCTTCATCCTTGATGAAGCGACCGCAAGCATCGATCCGTTTACCGAAATGCAGATTCAAGAAGCGCTCGATTTGATTCTCAAGCGCTCAACATCTATCCTGATCGCCCATCGCCTCAGCACCGTTCGCAGCGCTGACCGGATCATCGTCCTCAAAGAGGGCAGGATCATCGAACAGGGGAATCACGAACAGTTGATGACGGCGGGCGGGCATTACGCCGAACTTTACAATACCTATTTCCGTCATCAGAGCCTAAGCTATATCGAGAATGCCCGGTCACTCTTGAATACGGAAACACTCGATAGAGCTATCGGCGACTAACAAGCTATCGCGCAGACCTGCTTGGGACGATTAGCAGGTCTGCTGTGCCGCCCCACCACAAGAGGTTTTTTCATGACGCTCGAAATTGCCGTTTTTTTGTTTTTGCTTGTGGTCGGTCTTATCTTGTTTGCAACAGAGCGATTTCCGCCTGATGTGACCGCGCTCGGACTGATGCTCAGTTTGATCGTACTCGGTTTGCTCGAACCGGGGCAGGCATTCGCCGGATTTGGCAGCGAAACTGTCTTGATGATCCTCGGCTTGCTGATCCTGACCGAGGCGCTGATCAGTACGGGTCTGGTCGATATTATCGGGACTTTTCTCGTGCGCGTGGTTGGCACACATAGCAACCGGGTAAAAGCCATCCTGCTGATCGGTCCCGGTATCCTCAGTTCGTTCATCAGCAATACGGCTGCTGCCGCGTTTTTCCTCCCAATCGCGCTTGGACTTTCACGCCGCACAGGCATTAGCCCATCGCGCCTGTTGATGCCGCTGGCGTTTACGGCAATCCTCGCGGGTTCGGTCACGCTGATCGGGACATCGACTAATCTGGTTGCCAGCGGACTGCTTCAGCAAGCCGGATTAGCACCGCTCGGCATGTTTGAACTTACGCCCGTCGGTCTGCCGATCCTGATTGCGGGCATGATCTATATGGCGACGATTGGCAGTCGCTTGATCCCTGATCGGCAAGCGAAATCCGATTCGCCGCGCAAGATGGACGATGACCTGTATTTCAGTGAAATCAAGATTCTGGCGGGGTCGAAGCTGATCGGTAAAACGATGGGTTCGAGCGGGCTGCTGGATGAGATGGAACTCGGTGTGCTCGTATTTCATCGCGGCGATCAACTGCTGAAGCCGCTCGCGGAAACCGTCCTTGAAGTGGATGATGTGCTGCTGGTCGAAGGGCGGCGCGAAAGCGTACTGCGGTTAGTGGATTATCGCGGCGTGGAGATTTGCGGAAAGATCGACACGCTTGAGGCGTATATCAAGAGCGGTAACGGGCGCATTGCCGAAGTCGTGATCCTGCCGGATTCGATTCTGAATGGGCGTACGCTCAAAGGGCTGCTGCTGCGCGAACGTTTCAAACTGCAAGTGCTGGCGATTAGTCGTCGCGGAGGCGTGCAGGTCAACCGGATCGGGCAGCATGTGTTTCACGCAGGGGATGTAATGCTGATCCGCCTGCCGGACGATCATCTTGATGCCGCACAGCGTGAGCGGCTTTTCCGCGTGTTGGATATCATCGAAATGCCCGCGACTGATCGGCGGCGTGCATGGTTGGCGAGTGCGGTTTTTATCGGCGCGCTTGCGCTCGGTATATTCGAACTGCTGCCGTTAGCGGCGGCGGTGCTGCTCGGCGCGCTTGCCGCGTTCGTCATGCGCTTGATCGAGCCGCAAGAGGCATACCGCCGAATCCAGTGGCAAACTTTGATCCTGATCGGATCCATGCTCGCGTTTGGTCGCGCAATGGAGACGACGGGGGCGGCGGATTATCTCGCGCAGTTGATTTTGACACTCCCCGGCAGCAGTTCACCTATTTTGATGCTGTCGGTGTTCTTCTTCGTCGCCGTCGCGCTGACACAACCGCTCTCGAATCAAGCCGCGACCGCCGTCTTGATCCCGATCGGGCTCCAAACTGCCGCGCTGCTCGGACTCAATCCGCGAGCGTTCGCGGTCATGATTGTGTTGGGCGGTACAGCCTCGTTTATCACCCCGCTTGAACCCGCGTGCATGTTGATCTTCAATGCCGGGCATTACCGCTTCAAGGATTTTCTCCGCGTCGGGCTGCTGCTCACGTTTGTCGTGTACGCGATCGCGATCGTGATGGTTCCGATGCTGTGGAAACTCGAAGGTTAGCGGGCGTCTGTTTCAAACACTTTCAGCGTTTCGCGGATCACGATCCGCTTGATGGGCACGAAACGCTTGAGTAATCCGAATGCGGGTATCGAGATCAATTCTTGATTCGCTTGGCGCTGTGTAACGCCGCTAATCCGCCCGCGTGCAGCGAGTTCGCACCCTGCTTGCTCGTAAGCTTCGTATACCCGATGAATGCGCGGAAAACGGGTTTGATCCGGGTGATCACGATCGTAATCGAGGAGCGGCGTTCCATTGCGGAGCAGTTCACCAACGTGCGGCGCTTCCATGAAGCGGGCATAGGTGCGGAAGTAATGCGCCGCGTTTGCTGCCGAAGCCGATTCTAGATTGCTCCAGCAGATCAGCGAAACAAACGGCTTGGATGAGATCGCCGGGTTGATGTGATGATGAATCAGCCCATGTGATGAAAGCCGCATGTCGTTCACATCCATTGTGGAATATAAGCGATCAAACAGGGTTTTTATCAACCCGCTGAGGGTCATCATGTAGATCGGTGTGGCAAAGATTAGCAGATCGGCAGCTTTCATCTGCTCAAAGATCGCCGCCGCATCATCTTTGTCCGCGTATACACATTCGAGATGCTGTTCGGTGGTCTGGCATTTGCGGCATCCCAAACAGCGGTTGATTTTCACTTTGGCGAGCGTCACCCTTCCAAATGACGCGCCAGCCGATTCCGCTCCACTTTTGATGCGGTTCAAAAGCGCATGAGTCCAGCCTTTTTCACCGCGATGACTGCCGTTGATCGAGAGGATATGCACAGCGCGCCGCCTCCGAACACTTTTCTTTCAAGTGTAAAGAGAAGCGGCGGCACGCTGTTACTGACGTTCAGCGGTTAGGCGGGTGACACATGGGTCAACTATGTTGACTAGCTTGACGGCGGCATGACTTCCGGAAACACGGTATCAAACGGCTGTGTGCCAATGCGCGGCAGGTACATCACGCCGCCAAGGTTCACATCTTCAAGGGTGTAATCGGTGTCGTTTAAATTGATGATTCCCAGCTCATTGACGAGAATTTGGCTGCCTTGCAGCACATAATGGCGGACGACCCCGCGTTCGTCCATCAATACCCAACCATCCGGTGTGCCGGAGCCGATCATCGGGGCATCATCGACTTCAACAGGAATCTGCGTGCCGTCGCGCAGCACAATTACCCCTTGCGCCGAGTTTACCGAGCGCACAAAGAAGCCCTCGCCATTTGCACCCCACACCGGGTTTGTCAGCGGGACATCACTCGGCGCAGCGTAGACGACCCGACCCGGATCGGCTGCCGGCGCACCTGCGGGAAAATAGGTGATGGTATTCGCGCCGTTACTGCCCACATCCGGGAAAGCCGGA
>CALBRY010000256.1 GCA_937927665.1 uncultured Chloroflexota bacterium | reverse complement strand
AACAAAAACAACCGAATATCGTATAAAAATTTGCGTAAACCCGGTTTTATGTCTATCAATACAATCGTAACCACCTCTGAGGACGACAAGGAAGAAACATCATGACCAAATCAATACGGATCGGGGTACTGGCAACGCTGCACGGACCGTTTGAACATATGGGCAAAGATGGGCTAAGAGGCGTCGAACTTGCTGTCAGTGAGTTCGGTGGCGAGGTTGCGGGATGTCCTATTGAATTGTATCCGATAGGGACGATTGGCTCACCAGATGTGGCTGAGGATGCAGTCCAGGAGTTGATCGAGCAGAAAAATGTGGATTTTGTCGTCGGACCACTCTCCGGTAATGAAGGTCTAGCCGTTCGGAATTATGCCAGCGGACACCCAGATCATGTTTTCCTCAACGGATCATCAGGCGCACAGGAGTTGACAATCCATGATACGGCTCCTAACTTCTTTAACTTTTCGCTGAATGGCGTCCAAGTCGTCGCTGGAGTGGGACGCTATGCTTATAACGTCCTCGGCTATCGAAAGGTCGTTACGGTCGGTGAGGCGTACTTCTACCCCTATGCACAGGTCGGCGGGTTTATGTTGGAGTACTGCCGGTTGGGGGGTAAGGTCCTTCAGAAGTATTGGATTCCCCTCGGCACATCCGATTTCAGAAGCGTCATCGCCGCCATCCCAGACGAGGCGGACGCGGTCTTCGTGGCGCTTGGCGGAACGGATGCCGTCGCTTTCCTGCGTCAGTACGAAGAGTCGGGCAATCCAAAGCCATTGATTGGCGGCGGCATCACAACCGATCAATCGGTCTTGAGCGAAGGCGAGGCGGCAGAGTATCTCGTAGGGATGGTTGGTGGTGGTCCAACGGCTGATGATAATCCTGATCCCTTATGGAGCCAGTTTGTCACCGCTTACCAGTCAACATTTACCGAGCGTTTCAACTTCCCTTCGTCGTTCGCACTCCAATACTATTTAAATGCGAAGGCTGGGTTGGCAGCGCTGGAATCGATTGGCGGCGATTTATCGCATGGTCAGGCGAAATTCAAGGAAGCCTTGTCGTCCCTGAAGTTGAAAGGACCTTGTGGGCTGGTAACCTTGGATCAGCATCATGGAGCCGTCGGCACCAGCTTCGTCACCGTGGTTAAGAAAGACTCCTCTGGCACGTTGTATCGCAGCATGTTGGAGGCGTCCGTGGGTGTCAATCAGACAATGGGTATGCCAGAGAAAGAGTATCTGGCGTTGGGGAGATTTGACCAGAAAGTTCCCAACTTCTAAAGCTAAACTGCGCGCAGCACGATCGATTTCCTAGTGGAAGCGTGGTGCGCCACAGTTGCGGTCTGGTGAGCTTCACCCGTCGCACCGGCAAAGGGCGGCACAAGCTCATTCCCGCACTGCGGCGCACCACGCTTCTACCACCACCACCCACTTCCGCCTTCATGCCGCCCTCTGCGGTTTGATGTTTTTTTAGCTACAATCTGCGGCTATGAACGCACTCATGATCAGCCTTGATCGGGCGCTGGCAAACCCCGATTCGGATGCTTTTCGCCGTCATAAAGCATTCGCCGCACGCGTCGATCACCTGACGATTCTAATCCCCACAAAACAAGCGGGCGCGGCGGCGATCCACGATGGATCGCTGACGGTGATTCCTGTGTACGCGCCGACTCCGCTTCACCTGATCCGCATGATCGGCGCGGCGCGGGCGGTGTCTGCTCCGGTTGATTTGATCATCACGCAGGACATGTTCTTAAGCGCGCTGATCGGTCTGCGACTGCGGCGCACGCTCAAAGCGCCGGTTTTGGCGCAAAGTCACACCGCTGTATTCGATAATCCGGCATGGCTGGCAGAGTCGCCGCTCAAGCGGTGGGGGTTGCACAGGCTGGCGGGGTTGGTCATGCGGCAGGTGGACAGCATCCGCACGGTAAACGAACACGAACGGCAGGCGTTGATCCGGCGTGGTTTTCCGGCGGATCGGCTTGATGTGCTGCCATTGGGGACTGCTGCGCCATCGTTCCGCGATCCCGCGCCGGAAAGTGTTGATGCGGTGCGGGCAGCACTTGAGATCGCGCCGGATGACCGCGTGATTTTGTGGGTCGGGTATCCGGTCGCATTCAAGCGCGTTCACTGGCTGTTTGAAGTATTGGAACGCGTCTTGAAGCAAGTCCCGAAAGCACGGCTGGTGATGATTGGCGTGAAGCCTGAATTATCCGCGCTGGCGGAAACACGCGGCATTCAAACCCGTGTGACGATCCGCCCCCCTGTGCCGCATGATCAACTGCCTGCTTATTACGCGCTGGCGCATGTGTACGCGCTCACCAGCAGTTATGAAGGGCTGCCGCGTGTCCTGTTCGAGGCAGGCGCGGCGGGGCTTCCGGCGGTTGGTTTTGATGTTCCCGGTGTGAGCGAGATGATCACAGCCGAAACAGGGCGCTTGATTCCAGAGGGCGATCTCGACGGCTTCGCCGCCGCTGTGGTTGACCTGCTAAATCATCCGGCGGAGGCGCATCGATTGGGCGCAGCGGCACAAGCGATTATGCTGTCTCAATATGATGCGGCGGGCTACCCGGATCGATGGGTATCTGTTTGGCGGCGCGCATCTGAAAAGGGGCGGCGATGAATCATTTACTTCTGTTCAATTTAGCAACGGACGCCGATGATCCGGTCTTGGGATTCACAACCGAATGGATCAACCGGCTCGCGGCGCATGTTGATCACATAGATGTTATTACCATGCGCGCCGGACGGATCGCCGTCGCCGCCAATGTGAGCGTGTACAGCGTCGGCAAAGAAAAGGGCTACAGCGAAGCGCGGCGGGCGGCTGAGTTTTATCGCATTCTGATCAAGCTGATCGACAAACGGCGCTACACGGCATGTTTCGCCCACATGATGCCGTTGTTCGCCGTGTTGGGCGCGCCGCTGCTCAGGCTGCGCGGCATTCCGATCACGCTGTGGTATACGCACCGCCAAAATTCGAGCATCCTCCAGCTTGCCGAAAAAGTGAGTTGGCGCGTGGTCACGGCAGCGGATGATAGTTTCCCGTTCAAAACGCCTAAACTGCGCGTGATCGGGCATGGCATTGATACCGATTTCTTCGCACCAGCGCCGGATGCGCCGCCCCCCACTGAATTTCTCGTCGCGCATGTCGCCCGCCTGATGCCGATCAAGCATCAAGAATCGCTGATCCGCGCGGCGGCGGCTGTGCCGGAAATGCAGGTTGTTTTTGTGGGCGATGTACCGCCGCAAACCGACGCCACTTATAAAACTCAGCTTGAAGTGCTGGCGGCGAACTTAGGCGTAAGCGATCGGATTGTGTTTGCGGGGGCGCAAAACGCGAACGGTGTGCGCGATTGGCTGCGGCGGTCATCAGCGGCGGTCAATTTGAGTCCGCCGGGATTGTTCGATAAAGGCGCGCTCGAAAGTATGGCGGTTGGGCTGCCAACGGTGGTGAGCAGTACGGCATTTCAGCCGCTTCTGCGCGACCAGATGCCGTTTCTCAGCATCTCAACGCCGGATAATCACGGCGCGCTGGCGCTGAGACTCGCCGCGCTTATGCGAAAGTCGCCGGATGAGCGGCAGCGCATCGGCGCGCAACTGCGCGAACGTGTGATCGAAGCGCACAACCTCGATGGGCTGATCACGCGCTTGATCCACATTCTTACGAAGGGCGAACCGTGAAACTCGTCTACATTGCCAATATTCGCGTGCCCACCGAAAAAGCACACGGACTCCAGATTTTTCAAAATGCCGAAGCGCTGGCGGAT
>CALBRY010000255.1 GCA_937927665.1 uncultured Chloroflexota bacterium | reverse complement strand
TGTGGCGCAATAGTGATCCAATCTTCCTGTTGATCACTGCCGCGCAGCATGGCGACGGTGTGACCGCGCTGATCACGCAGCTTGGCAACGAACTGAAACGCTTCGCCTTGTTCCTGACTAAGATCGGTGATTACGAGTGTTGTCGGGCAGGTTTCGGTTTCAAACGAAAAATACTGCGCTTGTGCATCTGTCGGAATTAGCACATCGAGCGGCAGCCCGTATGCGAGCGGCAGTGCTGTAGCGGCGCTTCTCCCAAACAAGGTGAGCAGGAAATCGCCGCTTGTGTCGTTCTCGCCGCTGATTCGCAGCAAATAGCTGCCTGCTTCGGGTAGGAATATCGAAAGATATGTACTGCTTGTCTCGGCGGTGCGGGAGTTCTGGGTAACGCTCGCCAAAATCACGCCATTAGGCGCTACCAGATCAAGCTGAACATCCAGTGTCCCCGCCCATGAGTCAACGGTTACAGCGGCGAAATCGCCCGTGCTGCCCGTAAAAACATATGCCACGACTGGCACCGCCTCGGAGACTGTGCCATAAACGCGTGATCCATAGCCTAGTGTGCCGCCGCTTTGCGCTTGAATCGTATCTGTCGAAATGTGAACAAGTCCAAACCCGATTCCGATTACGGCTGCCATCAACAATGCGAGTGTAAACGCGTGACTGTGGGTGATTTGCCGCATGGTTAGTCTCCTCCCCAATGAACGGGACCGAGCGGCTCAAACTCAACGGTGATGCTGCCGTCGCATAGGAACCCTTGAGGCATGTCACCCCATGCACCGCCACCATCCGCTTCTGAATAGGCGGCGACACTAATCTGGAAATGCTGATAATCGGATGGGAATACATCGCTCAAGTGATATGTCGTGGCATCACCGGGAACCGTCAGTACACGAATACCGATCAGTCCACCGCCATCCACTGCGTACACATGAATTAGATACGCCTGCGCGCCATCGACAGCGCTCCAGTGCACCACAGCCGCTCGCGGCTCAACGGGAACTACATCCACGCCGACGGCGATTCCCGAACATGTGTCGGTCGTCATTCCCTCAAAATCGAGCGTCACCTCGTCTATACAATCGATGGTGGTTGATTCGTCTTCCGATCCGGCACTGACGATTACAGTGAAGGGACCTCGATACAGATCATCGGGGTTAAAGGCGTATGTGTTACCGGGAGTTTCGACCATACGCGCTGAATCCCCAAGCAGTGTGCCTGAAGAATCAATGATGCTGAAGATATACCAATCCGCGCCTTCAACTTCTCCCCACGTGAACACCGCCGTTAGTCCATCAAGGGTGTAGGTAACATCGAGCGCGGCGCACTGTTCGCCATCGCCAAAACACAGCGGGCAGTTGTCCGCCGAACCCGCTTGACCGGAGCCGACACATCCCGGTGCTTGATCCTGACATGTCACCAACAGTTGAATGATCCCCTGTGCTTGCGGGTCATCCGAACTCACGATGACTTCATAGCGTCCGCTGTTGGGTGCAAGGATCAAGCGGTCTTCAATCGCATCCCCGCCGTACAGTTGGGCGATCTGCGTTCCGATTTGATTGAAAAGATGGACTGCGAATGGAAAAGTGAATGGATGACCGTCGTTCAGGTTAGTCACGATGAAAACGGTCGGGCAGTCTTGCGCTTCAAATGTGAAATACTGTGGTGGGGGAGCTGTTGGAATGTTCACATCAATGATTTGTCCAAAGATCATGGGGGTCGCACTCACGCTGCCGCGCCCGTGAAACTTCAGTACAAAATCACCGGAGGTATTCCCTTCACCGCTGATTCGCAGCGAATAGATTCCGTTTTGTGGCAGATAAAGGGATAGGTACGCTTCAAGGGGATCATCAGAAAACGGGTGAATCCCACTACCGAGGATCATCTGCCCGTCGGGTGCGGTCAGATCGAGACGCGGATCAAGTGTTCCTGTCCAGTTGCGGATAGCTGCCTGTACCAGATCGCCCGCACTGCCATTGAAACTGTAGGTCAACGATTGCCCCGCAGCGCTAATGCTTCCATATACGCTGCTGCCATAGCCAATCGTGCCTCCTATCTGCGCCTGAAGTTTTGGAAATGATGGCAGCCCGATCAAGCAAGCCATCAGTATCAAAATGGGCACAAGCCGAGCAAACTGATGAGGTACGGTTCTACGTCTCATAGCCTCTCCTGTAAACGTACCTGTGCACAGCACGAAACCCGATTATTACGAAGAATCATCGCTAAATGACATACAACCTGCTCGATCCTTCACAATTATTATATGACGGAGCCTGTGTCAGGATTCGTCGTCTGACTGTACGTGCCCCTTAGCCCTGCAATTCGTCATCGAAATATGTGATCATGCATGGTTCTTTGGTGGTATGCACATTCCGCAGTTTTGATTTGCAGTTGGCTTGACACAGGTACATTATGGTGATAGAGTGAACGTTAACGATAGCGCTAACTTACGTATTCGTTTTGGGAAACTAATATTATGAGTCGTGTGACGATGGCTGATGTGGCGCGTGAAGCCGGAGTATCCTTGATGACTGTATCAAGGGCGCTCAATGATAAAGACGGTATCAGCGAAACCACGCGGGCGCGAATTCAAGAAGTGATTGAGCGTTTGGGATATCATCCCAGCAGCATCGCGCGCGGCTTGGTCACGAAACGCACTCATACCATCGGTCTGGTCGTCCCCGATAACTCAAATCCTTATTTCTCCGAATTGGCGCGTGGTGTTGAACACACCGCTTACGCGCAGAATTACAACGTCTTTCTGTGCAACACCGAAGAAGACTCCAAGCGTGAAAAAGCCGTTCTCCAATCGCTTGCTGAACAATCTGTTGATGGGCTGATTCTATGCAGTTCTCGTTTGACGCAAGACGATCTTCGTGCCTGTTTGAACGATTTTCCCGCACAGGTCTTGGTAAATCGCTCGTTGGATGACACCACAGCCGCGCTTATCCTGTGTAATGACGGGGATGGCGTGCGATCCGCGATGAGCCATCTGCTCCAGCGCGGACACCGCGCGATCGGAATGCTCGCCGGACCGGAGCGATCATATGGGGGGCAGATTCGCGTTAAGGGTTTCATGGGCGCGTTTACGGATGCCGGACTGCCATATAATCCACAGTGGATTCAGAACTGCTCACCGACCGTCGATATCAGCCAGCAAACCGCAATCGAACTACTGACACGCCACCCCGAATTGACCGCGCTCATCTGCTTTAACGATCTTGTGGCGGTTGGCGCGATGAAGGCGTGTGCCTCGTTGGGACTAACCGTACCGGATAACATCGCCATTATTGGTTTTGACGATATCCCTCTCGCTTCGTTGGTGACGCCGCCGCTGACAACGATTCATGTGCAGCGCTACGAAATCGGGCGTATCGCGGGTGAAACACTTATCGCCAAGATCAAAGGCGAAACAGTAAAGAGTGTTCATGTGCTGCCTGTATCTTTCATTGTACGAGGTAGCGCGCCATAAGCCTTTAGCGGAAAACCACTCAAAGAGTATGTAAACGATGGGGTACTTGCCGAACGACCGCTTCTTAGATCCTGCAAATCGTGAAATCGCTGGACAGCTCTATGAAACTGTCCGCACACTTCCGCTCATTTGCCCGCATGGTCATGTTGATCCGCGTCTCCTTTCCAGTGAGTATTACGATTACGGAACGCCCGTCGATCTGCTGATCATCCCTGACCATTACATCTTCCGCATGCTCTATTCGCAAGGGATTACGCTCGAAACACTGGGCATTCCGCGTCGGGATGGTGCTGCGGTTGAATCGGATCATCGCAAAATCTGGCAAATCTTCGCGGATAACATTCACTTGTTCCGCGCGACCCCGACTGGAATTTGGATTCGGGATGAACTCGCTGGCGTATTCGGGAGTTCCGAAAAGCTGACCAGCACTAACGCCCAAACGGTTTACGATCAAATTGCCGAAAAACTCGCGCAGCCGGAGTTTCAGCCGCGTCGTTTGTTTGAGCGATTCAATATCGAAGTGCTGGCGACAACTGATCCGGCGGCTTCTCGTTTGGAACACCATCAAGCGATTCGTCAATCGGGGTGGTCGGGTCGCATCGTGCCGACGTTCCGCCCGGATGCGTTGATCAACATCGACGGCGAGGATTGGATGGCGCAGATTCAGCAGTTGAGCGCTGTCACCGGAATCGATGTAAACAGCGTTCCTTCGTTGATCGCTGCAATTGAACATCAGCGCGCATTCTTCAAACAAATGGGCGCTACAGCTACCGATCATGGTGTCCTGACGGCGTACACGACTTCGCTGAGCGAATTAGAAGCAGAGGCGATTTTCCAACGCGCACTAAAAGGAAATGCCAGTGCAGATGATGCAGCGCGTTTTGTGGGTCACATGTTAATCGAATTGGCGCGGATGAGCGTCGATGATGGGCTGGTTATGCAGCTTCATGTTGGCGCGATGCGTAATCATAACCCTCTGATTTACCTGCATTTCGGGCGAGATATGGGCGCGGATATTCCGACTCAGATGGAATTCACGCGCTGTCTCAAACCCTTGCTGGACCGCTTCGGAAACCACCCATCGCTGAGATTGATTTTGTTCACGCTTGACGAAACCACCTACAGCCGCGAACTTGCACCGCTTGCGGGACACTATCCCGCACTGCGTTTAGGTCCGCCGTGGTGGTTTTTTGACAGCCTGTACGGAATGCGCCGCTATTTTGAGAATGTGGTGGAAACCGCCGGAATCTACAACACAGCGGGCTTCAATGATGACACTCGCGCTTACCCGTCAATTCCGGCGCGGCATGATGTTTGGCGGCGTGCAAGCGCCGATTGGGTAGCTGGTCTGGTATTGCGCCGCATTATCGATGAGCAGGATGCCAACGAGATGATGCTTGATCTCGCCTACCGCCTCGCAAAACAAACCTACAAGTTTGGTGACTAAAGACGGATCCAACAGATTATCTGATACACAATCACAACGCGAACGCAAAACGCCCATCCAATTTCGGATGGGCGTTTGTTTGATTAGCGATTGCCAGAAGCGAACGGAATTAACCGTTGCTGCTGTCCTGAAGCAGATCTCGCTCGTTCAACGGCTGAACCGGGCGCGCGTTCATTTCGAAAATTGCTTGGAACGCTTCGATCTGAGCGGCGGAGATTTCAACTGGCGTGGTCAGAACCAACCAGCGGACACCTTGCGAACAGGGGGGTGTGGTCAGCGATCCGCCATAGGTGAAATAGGTCGCTTCCGCCGGGAGCAGACTGGCGGCGTTGATCGTCAGTTCGGTAGGCTCGGGTTCACCTTCTGTCGCTGGCATATTATCGAACAGTGCCGCATATTCCGCGTTTTCCGCGCCTTCGCGCAGCAGCACGCCAACGACTGCAAGTCCGCCATTCGCATCCTGATGTACGAAATGCAATTCCATAGCGAAGGACTCGCCGTTGACGGTGTGTTCACTGGGAGTGTGGAAGTGGAACTGAACGAGGTTGTACTGAATTTCGTTGTAGACGATGCTGCTGCCTTCGTCATACTGAACTTGAATTGTGTGACCGTTGTTGAAGATGTTCAGCGCAGATGGCAGATAGCTAAAGGCAATGTCCGTAAGGTTCAGTGCTTGCGCCTCGGTAATATCAATGGGGGACTGTGCTTCACCAACCGAGCAAAGCTCATAATCAGGGTTCAATTCGCCCCAATGTTCCGGTCCTTCTTCGCCTTCATACGTCCAATGCGGATGTTCAGGTTCGGCATCCTGAGCTTTTACCGGACTCATCATGAGCAGGGATGTAATCAACAATGCAGATGAAAAGAGCGCAAGATAGACTGTGGTATACCGCTTCATCGAGTGGGACTCCTGTGATTAACGCAAAATAAAACCCTCGTGGGCGTGGCACACGCTCACGAGCCAACCATGATTGAGTTGTATGGATCTGGACTGACTCAAATATTGAATGCCAGAAATCAAACTTTGTCCATACCGCAGCACAATTATTTACTTATTTCGGGAAAACGAGGCATCCTCCTACATTTCCGATAGGCGGATTTACTTTGCTTGTGCGGCAATCAAAACGAAGTCGCTTTCAAGATCGCCGATGTCGATTAAGGTTTCTTCGATCTGCATCAAGATTTGCAGCACTCGTTTAGCATCGAGATCATCACCTGCGAAGTTTCCCGCAATTCCGCTGAGGAGAAATTGAAGGAGTGATCCACCGGATTTGTTCAGCCGAACGATGGTGAAATATCGCTGGAGAACCTCAAGAATTTCGCCGGAGCGCACCGCTTCTGATGGATCGGTGTGTGCCACCATTAGCGGATCGGGGATCGCCGGAGCGCTGGCATATTGGGGCGCGCCCGGCACAAAAGAGCGGCGATAACGTTCGGGGATCATCGCAAACAGCGCATTGAGCAGCGTTTTTTGCCGAGCTGTCAGCGCGAAACGGCTTGCGCCGACATACTCGTTGACCAGCAGCCAACCGTTGGGCTTTAACGCTCCGGCACATTCGAGCAGCAGATGTTCCAGCGCTTCAATGTGATGGAGCGAACCGTTAAACCAGATTGCATCGTAATGACGAAAGGGTAAATTGACGTGGTTACCATCGTCGGCTCGGTATTCGATGTGATGAAAACCCGCTTCGTCCGCGTGTTGGCGCGCGAGGTCAATCGCTGCCGATGAAATGTCAAATGCGTCACACTGGGCAAATGCATTCTTGGCGGCAAGTTGGCGTTCTAGGCCGCCTGTGCCGCACCCAATACTGAGCATACGTTCGGCAGGGAGTATAGGCGCAAGAAATTCTCCCAAGCAGTAAGTGACCCAATCCGGGTAGTTCAACCCGCCAGTGGCGCGGCGCGTGAAATATGCATGCACTTCCGGGATCGCTAACCAATACACCGCCGCCGAAAACTCGCTCGGGTTTTCGGCTTGTGCCGACCAGCGTTCAATTACCCGATCAACTTGTGATGGCATGGTGTTTCCTTACCTTGTTTTGACGGCTCATGATTGATGCTGATGCGGTTTCCACTGCTTTTGCCATTTTTGCTCGTAGTACGCTTGGTTTTTTGCCCACAGCGCCTGATACGAATTATCAGCAAGCAATTTTTTGAATGCGGCTTGCCCATGATGATGCACAAATACATCGCGGGTGCAGATCACGCGCAGTCCATGCTGCTTGATCCGTTCGGAGTAATCGTCATCCTCGAACATCCCGATCCCGAAGCTCTCATCAAGCAAACCGATCTGGTCAATGGTGTCACGGCGGAGCGCTACGCAGAACATCGCCAACATGCTGATCTCAAAAACTTGTCCGGCGTGGCGGCGTGTATAGTCGGCGGCGAAGGTTTGCATTGCGTCAAGATCGCGGTAATTCACCTCGATTTTCGCTTCATTACCCACGAAATTCGTTACGGGTCCCACCATCCCGATCCGGGGATCTTTCAGATGAGCGATCAAGCCTTCGATCCAACCGGGAGTCACCACCGTGTCATTATTGAGCAAAATCACAAATTCGCCTCTGGCGATGGTTATCCCCTGATTGTTGGCAGCGGCAAATCCTCTGTTCTCGTCGTTGAGGATGATTTTGACAGTCGGCTCTGTTTCTGCCAGCGTCCGCAGATAAGCAGGAGTCTCATCACTTGAGGCGTTATCAATGATGATGATTTCGTAATGAGGATAGGCGGTGCAGCGCAGAATGCTTTCGATACAGGCGCGAGTCAGCGCCACGTTTTGATATGTGACAATGATGATGCTGACTTTGGGATAGCAAGATTGTATTTCTGCTTGCAGCAGACTAACCCGTGCTGCCCATGTGCTTTCGCGCGCAAGCTGAATACGTCGCTGGACAATTTCCGCGTCGGATTCGTTCAGCGCACGCCGGATCTGTTCAAGAAATTCCTCGTGGGTATCGGCAAGATAGAGATAGTCGCCAAAACTTTCCAATTCATGCAAGCGTGACGCGACCACAGGCTTCCCGGCACTGATGTATTCGTAAAACTTGACCGGATCCACGGCGTGTGTCACTTTGTACAGCCGAAACGGGATCATGCAAACATCGAAGTTGTGGAGATATAAGGGCATTTCCGGGTAGGGTCTGCGTCCCAATAGATGCACATTCGGAAGGGACTTCAAGCTTGATACATCGATGAAAACATCCCCGATGTAGACAAACTGATAATCCGGGCATTCCAACGCTAGAAAGCGAATTAGTTCAAGATCAATCCACTCAGCGATTGCGCCGTAGTAACCGATAATCGGGTGCTGCAAGTGAGCAAGCAGCGTATTGGGTCGGGTATTTGTCGCGAAAAACTCAAAATCGACACCGTTTCGCACAAGCGCACATCGGCGCGTTTGAGTGCTCCATTTGTCGTAAAGAATTTTCCCGGTGACCGAAACCAAATCCGCCCGTTCGAGCAGTTGTCGCTCTCCAGCTAGGATTTCCGGCGTAATCAACGGGAAATCTTCCCATTCGTCCATGCAGTCGTACAAAAGCAGCCATGACCATCGGGTCTGTGTGTCGATCGCCAACGGTGCCCAGAATGGCAGATGAACCAGACTTACCGCACTGGTAACGCCTTCTTGCTGGCGGAACAATTCCAGACAGGTGATGAACTGCTGCTGCATCGCTGGTTCGATTAGCGTTTCGTAGATATGCGGCTGCACTCCGCGTGAGTTTAACAGCACTTCGAATACGCCATCCGTTACGACACGGCATTGATATGGCGGATCGAACATACCGAGGAACTTTGCGGAACTCACGTAAAAAACACGATGTCCTTCCCGGGCAAAATGAACCGCGAGCTGCTGCGGACGCTGATAACGCGCTTCAAACTCGATGATCGAAAAGATCAGAATATCGGGTTTGCCCGTGTTACGAGGCACGACGACGACGGCAGGTTTTTCGGCGGGAAGCGTCGGTGTGGGAGCAGGTGCTGCCTGATATACACGGGGAGGATCGGCGGGAGGAGATAACACGCTAGAGCGTTGTAACCCTGCACGCTCCCGCCAGCGGCGAAACGCCAACCGCCGCTCTAAAGGCAAAGCACGGTGATAAAGTGATCGAGCGGCGCGGTAAGGGGTTGCTGCGGTGCGCTTGAGGGTAGATCGAGCGGAGTCACGGGTACGCCAATATACCTGTAATACACGTACCGCACGTGAACGAGAAACCATTTCAAGCTGACGATCGCGCTCGGCGATTTCGCCGCGTAGATAGTCGATTCCTTCTTTGAGCACCGCTTCCGTCTTGGTGAGATGCGCCAACTGCTGAAGATAATCGTTAGCCTCAACGGGGACAGACGGCGCGCTTGGGTTTAGCGTCGTTTTGCCCGACAGTGACGCGATGACCGCTTCTAACCGTCGTCGTTCGGCGCGTTCACGATCTAAACGAGCGGTTTCAAGCTTGAGTGCGGTTTCGGCTTCGGCACGGAGTTGTGTTTCACGTTGTGCCCACTCCGCTTCCCACGCACTGCGTTCTTTGCGAGCGTATTCTTGCATCAACCATAGTTTTCCGCGCTCTGCTTCTTCTTCTTGCGCGGCGAGCATCGCTTCCACACGCTCACGCTCGGCGCGTTTATATGCCGCAAGCGTGGTTGTTCGTGAACGATCATTCATGGGTCAAAACCTCATACTCAGCAGGAATCCTGAGCCAGCAGTATCGGCGTTGTCCACAATGAAAGGCGAGACGAATTATGGAGTCTTTAGGCGGTTTACCGCAAGACTTCATTGGGATAGGATCGCCTACTCATAACCATTTTGTGCGGCGGTGGCTTTGACGCTCGCCTGAAACCGGACTATAGTCATGGTCGCAAATAGTATGAACAGTATCGCTTACGAAAGATACGATTATGCGTATTGTTGGACTGATGTCCGGCACATCAGCAGATGCAATTGACGCCGCTGTATGCGAAATCAGCGGCAAGCCCCCTTTACTCGAAGCGCGTATCGCGCATGCGGTCACATTTGCCTATCCAGATGGATTTCAAAAACGCATTCTTGATGCGTGTGCAGCGGGGCGTGTTGATGAACTTTGCGCGATCAACTTCGCAATGGGTGAATTGTTCGCCGCTGCCGCCTTGCATGCTATCCACGAAGGCGGATTCACGTCAGCAGATATTGACCTGATCGGCTCTCATGGGCAAACATTTTGGCACGCCGTCGAAGCCAACGGGAGAGTGACAGCGACACTCCAGTTGGGAGAGTCGGCGGTGATCGCTGAGCGCACAGGTGTAACGACGATTAGCAACTTCCGCACTCGTGATGTTGCGGTTGGTGGGCAAGGTGCGCCGCTGACGGGTTACGCTGATTGGTTGCTCCTTCGCCACCCAACCTACTGGCGTGCAGTACAGAACATCGGCGGAATTGGCAATGTGACATTTCTGCCGCCGCTTGCCGATCACACCAGTTTACCAACCGCGTTTGATACTGGACCGGGCAATGCTTTGATCGATTCTGCTGTGCTCTTGCTCACGCATGGGGCGCAGTCCTATGACCGCGATGGAATAATGGCACGCGGCGGCAAGCTGGATGAAGAATGGCTGCAAACACTGCTCGGACACCCGTATTACGTCATTAAGCCGCCTAAAACAACGGGGCGCGAATTGTTCAGCGCGAGTATGGCGGCACAGTTGGTCAAGGAAGGGAGAGTGCGTGGATTGGATGACGCCAGCATTATCGCAACGCTGACAGCGCTCACCGCCCAATCGATCGCCGATGCGTATGAACATTTTGCTCCAGTCCCGCTCGATGAGGTCATCCTGAGCGGCGGTGGGCGCAGTAATCCGGTCATCATGGAACTGCTCGGCGCCTTGATACCAGCGCGTGTGATTTCTAGCGATGAGATCGGCATCGATGGCGATAACAAAGAGGCACTCGTGTTTGCGCTGCTGGCACACGAAAGTTGGCACGCACGGGCGGGTAACCTGCCGTCGCTTACAGGCGCAAGCCGTGCCGTGATTCTCGGTGATATTACGCCGGGAAACAACTATGTTGATCTGATCCGCCGGACTTGGAATGATGGGATCGGTTCAGCATGATCATTCGATCGTTGACAACACAGGACATTCCGATCGTGGCAGCATGGATCGTCACGATTCCATTGTGGCAGCGCTACGGCTTAACATTCGAAAAACTCAGCGAAAGACTTGAAGAAGCACTCGCGTCTGATCTTATACTCACAACGGATACGGAAGATCGCGCCATCGGGCTTGCGTGGTGCGTGCCTCAAGGTGCGTTTGGGCGCAGCGCTTATTTGAAGATGCTCGGCGTGCGACCGGATCAGATTGGGAAACGGATTGGCGCACATTTGCTCAGTCATCTCGAAGCCGCAGTCTCTAGCAGCGATTTATTCCTGCTTGCGTCCGATTTTAATGCTGAAGCTCACCGCTTTTATCAGCGGCAGGGCTATCAAAAGATTGGCGAGATTGACGGGTATGTCCTTCCCGATGTCACTGAGTTGATTTTTCGTAAGCGCTTGCGTTGATATCGTCCCTTATAAGTCCATTCGGTGTTTCGAATGCTCACTTTGAGGTAAGGTTAATTGGCTAAACTCTTCACAGGAGAATGAACAATGTTTAGAAAAGCCTTTTTGCTTCTCACGATTGCGTTAGTAGTCTTGAGTGTCACGCTGCCTATCGCAGCGCAGGACAATGTATTGGTGATGGCGCGTTCTGCCGATACAACGGGTCTTGATCCGCACACGCAAACCGCGTTTGCGTCGTTCCGTCTTCTGGAACTCATCTATGAGCCGCTGGTCAATTTGGATGCCGATCTCAATGTTATTCCGTCGCTGGCGGAAAGCTGGGCGTTCAACGACGAAGCGACCCAGTTGACGCTGAATCTGCGTCAGGGTGTAACCTTCCATGACGGCGCGGCATTCACGGCGGAAGATGTGGTTGCCACATTCGAGCGCATTCTTAACGAAGAAACCGGCGCTGCTGCCCGTGCCAACTATCTGAGCATTGAATCAATCGAGACGCCGGACGATTTTACCGTCGTGTTTAACCTGTCTGCGCCCGATGTACCGCTTCTCGCCGCGCTTGCGACGACGAATGCCGCGATTGCTAACAAAGAAGATATCGAATCCGGCGCGATTGCAACGGTCGCCAATGGAACCGGTCCGTTCAAGCTGGATAGCTGGACACCCGAAGAAACCACGATTTTGAGCGCTAATGCGGAATGGTGGGGCGAAGGTCCGTTCGTGGATGGCATCGAAATTCGCATCATCCCCGACGAAACATCGATCCTTGCTGCTCTGCGCGCCGGGACGATCGATTTTGCGCTGCTCAATGATCCGCTGGTTGCTACGCTGCTCACGGACGATGCAAGCGTCGTTTTGAACCGCGTTCCGGCGATTGCATATCACGTGCTTCAGCTTCGCGCTGCCGATACTGAATCACCGCTGAGCCAGCTTGCGGTGCGTCAAGCGATTGCGTGCGCGATCGATCGTCAAGAAGTTCTCGATACGGCTTCGCTCGGCGAAGGTGCGGTAACAGGTCCGCTGACAATGGCGGCATTCGCACTCGACCCGAACGAATTGTTCTGCTACGAAAAGAACCTCGACCGTGCCCGCGAACTGATGGCAGAAGCAGGTGTTGAAGAAGGCTTCACGATGACCGTGATCGCCGCCAACGCCGAACCGCCGACGGCGCTTTCCGAAGCGCAGAGCATTCAGGCGCAGCTTGCCGAAATCAATATCACGGTTGAAATCGAATCGCTTGAACTGAGTGTGTACGTTGATCGCTGGTTGGCGGGTGATTTCCAAGCGGCAGTCGCGCTGAACGGTGGTCGCCCTGACCCGTACACGATGTATGCACGTTACTGGCAGAGCACCGGCAACCTGAACAATGTCGCCGGGTACATCGATGCGACGCTTGATGAACTGATGGCAGCAGGGCGCGCCGAAACCGATCCGGCGGCGCGCTATGAGATTTTCGCCCAGCTTCAGCGTCACCTCGCTGAAATGGCACCGTGGGTGTGGCTGTACACGGGTTACGAATACACCGCGCAGCAGGCGTATGTCGAAGGCTTCGTGCCGTATCCGACGGATTCGCTGATTTCGCTGGCGCAGGTCACGTTGAGCCGTTAAGAATTCGGACGGGGCGCGGCATCATGCATCAAGCCGCGCCCCATTCCTTTACGCCATGATTCGCTACCTTACTCAACGCGCAATTGCTTTCATTCCAACGCTCTTTGGCGTCTCGGTGCTGATATTCTTAGCAATCCGCCTCGTTCCCGGTGATGCGATCGTCGCCATGCTTGGAACCGAAGCAGGAATGCTCACGGACACGCAGCGCGCCTCACTTGAGGTGTATTTCGGTTTGGATAAACCACCCATCGAGCAGTATCTCGTCTGGTTGGGGAATGCTGTACAGGGCAATCTCGGCTTATCGGTACGACACGGTGCGCCTGTTCTCGAAGTGATTCTCTCGCGCTTTCCGGTCACGCTCCAACTGGCATTGATGTCACTTACGATAGCGCTCTTGATCGGTGTGCCGATCGGGATACTTTCGGCAGTGCGCCATAATTCCGGCATCGATCTGTTGGGTCGATTGCTGTCGCTGCTCGGTTTAGCGACGCCTGCATTCTTGCTTGGCACGCTGATTATCTA
>CALBRY010000254.1 GCA_937927665.1 uncultured Chloroflexota bacterium | reverse complement strand
GGTATCAGAGCGCTCGGCGATTCACTCGTTGTCATGACTTAAAACACCCCGCAAATAGTCCGACGGACGCTTGCCTGCCATAGTTGAAAAGCCAGTCATTGAACGATCAACGTAACGCTCAGGAACACGGCTAGAACGTATTGGCGCGCAGAGCACTATCTATCAGTCGCTCGCTAGTCGACATACCGCCTTCACTGCTCGAAGTCTTGTCCTATTCCGTTGTTTTGCCGTCGAAGTGCTCCTTATCTTTCTCCGCGTCGGCGCGGGTATGGTGGACAACGCCGTCCCGGTGATTCGGTGGCGCATAAAGGGTGTAAAGCTTCAGTGGAATACTGCCGGTATTGATGATATTGTGATTCGCCCCTGCAGGAACAAGCACGGCGAAGCCCGCGCTGATCTTTGTTCGAACACCATTGAGAACTGCCTCACCTGTCCCTTCCTCGACTCGAAAGAACTGATCGAGCGTATGTACTTCCGCCCCGATCTCCTCGGTGGGCTTCAACGCCATGACCACAATTTGACAATTTTTAGCCGTGTACAGTACCCGGCGAAAGTCCTCATTCTTGACGGTGATGCCTTCGATGTTTTGCACAAAACCTTCCATAGTGATTTCTCCAGTTTAGTTTTGACATTGCCGCAAGTTAATCCACTTCATAGAGGTAGCAACTTTTTCTGACACCCAACGCGCATATTCGGTAGTGATTGCGAAGCAGCTCCCCAAGCCCAAAGATGCGCTTATGATCTACTGCTCTCCTCTCGTCGCTTACCATGCTCCTGATGAGTGCAGAATGTGTTTCTAATCGAAACGCTCTTTTATGACAGCAACCGTGTCTGGGTGGCTGTGCTTGATGAGCGGGAGAAGACTGAATCTGGGGTAGACTATTGCGAAGATTCAACGGGCATCATCAAACCCGAAGTGCGGAATAGACTTCTGGATCAACAAGGGGCTGTTGAAATTTTATTCTTAATTACAGCGTACACCTATTTCAGTTAAATGTAAAGCAGAACACTACGATATTACGGTTCAGATACCTGAAAGGCGGTACAACCGCAAACGCCTGCATTCTGCACTGGGCTATCTCAGCCCTGACCCGTTTGAACAGCAGTTCTTTTCGGACAAACTTTTCCTCCATTTACCGGCGTGAAGCTCAGCACAACAAGATGGATGAAATGCTAGATGAACGATGAATTGTTTGCTCGGAACGGTCAGATTGTCGGATTATACCGGTTCTAAGTTGGATTTGTTGCTCCTACAGGAATTTTTCCGACATACTCGCTAGACGACAAATTTGCTTATGCGATATATTCTTATCGGGTGTAATAGAGCTTGTTATCCTTTTCTTGCGGTTTGAAAGGACATCTTGTGAGCCTGCATCTGGAAGCCCTAACCAAACATTATCAAGTTGGTAGTGAACGGATCGTCGCCCTGTGGGGCGTGACTCTAGAAATCTCCAGCGGCGAGTTTGTGGTGATTTTGGGTCCGAGTGGTTCCGGAAAAACGACTTTGCTCAACCTGATCGGCGGACTGGAAGCTGCGGACAGTGGGCGCATTGAAGTGGATGGTCAGGACGTGACCCGCCTGACTGAACCGGA
>CALBRY010000253.1 GCA_937927665.1 uncultured Chloroflexota bacterium | reverse complement strand
TCTCCCGTGTTATCAAGGCGCGGGAGCGTATTTGATTCAGGCTGCGCGCGTTCTCCGACGGGCAGCGTAAAATAAACCGCTGTGCCAACATGCGGCGTGCTCTTGATCGTGATTCTGCCGCCGTGCGATTCGATGATTTCGCGGGCAATCGTTAATCCCTGCCCCGAACCCGGCACACGGATCACCCGTCCACCTTCGGTTGTAGGCGAACCACGATAAAAGCGGGTAAAGACACTTGGCAATTCTTCCGGCGCGATCCCAACACCTGTATCACGGATACGCAGACGTGCCATGCCTTTATCTTCACCTTTGACCTCTACCGAAATCCTGCCCCCCGGCGGCGTGTACTTGACCGCGTTATCGATCAAGTTACCGACTGCCCAGCGCAGACGCCGTTCATCGCCATACACCGTCAACCCGGCGCGTTCGATTTGGGCATCGAGGCTTAGATTCGCGGCGGTCGCGGTGCTGCGCCACTCGTTGACAAGCGCATACACCAGTTTATCGAGTGATATTGGTCGGTCAGTTTGCGCGGCGGATCGATGTGTGGCGCTGATCAGGTCGCGCATTTCGACCAGCATCTTTTGCAGCGCTACGGAGCGCCGCCCGATCTCGCGGGTGAATGTTTCCATACCATCCGACTCAATCGCCTGCACCGCTGAGTCTGCGACGGGAGCGCCGATTTCCTCTTGCATGCGTGCAAGCAGCATTTCGCGGGCGCGTTCGCGGCGGGATTCGTCGGTTGCGTCGCGGAGAATTAACACTGTGCCGATCCGCTGCTTATTGATCGCGGTGATCGCCGCAGCTTGTACGCTCAACGTGCGGGCACGATCGGGATCATCCGTATTGATCTCGAATCGGCGCGGTTCACCAAGCGCGAAAAGTCCCGGCGCAAGTGCTGTGCCGAGTGTGTCGGTGATCGCAGAGGTGAGCGCGTCGATCTTGCCGTCCTCAAGCGCGCTTCGCAGTCCACCGGGCAGATCCAGCAGATTTTTCGCCGTATCGTTGATGAATGTCACCTGACCGCTTAAATCTTGAACGACCACGCCATCATGCAGCGCTTCAAGGACGCTCGTCAGATGTTCGATTTCGCGGCGCTGGCGGCGCAGCGACACGCGCAGTTCATCCTGCCGCTCTTGAACCGAGTCGGCGTAATGATCCAGTGCGTACCCCATCCGGCTGACTTCATCCGTGGGGCGCATATGCGTGCGCGCCGTCATATCACCTGCGCTCAACCGTTCTGCCGCTTGAGTCACTTTGTTGACGCGGCTGATCAGCCAACTCAAGACGATAAAAGTGCTGATCACCGCGCCAGCCGCAAGCGTCGCTAGGATCAACCCGGTGAGTTGGGCGGCGACCGGGGAACTACCCCCGCCAATTGAGGCTTGGCTGACAGCGGCATACACGATGACGATCACCATGATGAGCGCCAAGCCGAAAATAGGCAGGATCAGCCGCCAGCGGAGGGAAATCAATCTTTCAGGGGGAGGGTTTGACATCGTCACGCTATCCTAGTGAGTGATCGGTAAGTTGGCGGATGCGACGTATGATCCATCAGTTTAACATTAACGGGAATTACGTGCCTTTTCATGGTTCGATGACGAACGTTCACGAGCGTTTCACAATCTTCTGTTAGCCTTATCACCCATGAACAAGGCGGCTTTGCGGTTCTCGCGCATCCCTTTGAACGGACGATCGCGCCGAAAGCACCAAGGCGCTACTTTCGTCATCCCCGGGTGTTAGTAGAGTCGGGCGTGGATGCGATTGAAGTTTTTAATGTACGCATTCACACCGGGCAACAATTGGCTTGCCGGACTCGTATTTAAGGATAGCCCACTTCCGTTTGTGGGTAACAGCGATGCACAATGCCTGCCAGCGTTGGCACAGGCATCACCCGCTTTCACGGGAAAACTGCCGATGAACTGCGGACTTCTCTCAAGCATGGCTGGACTACCGCCGAAGGTAAACCATGGGGACTCACCGTCTATTTGAAGCTCTCTCGCATTATGATCCGAAAGAGGCTGAACGGGTCTTTGGAGACGAATGCGCCATCAGCCCGCCTGACCCTGACGTAACGCTTGCACCCGTCCAACGGATTGCGATTTTCGCCGAAGCGTTTCTGCCAAAGGTCGATGGCGTTTCAAAAACCGCCTATTTGACACTCCGCTATCTTGAACAGACCGGGCGCGAAGTCATTGTATTTGCGCCTGATATCGCGCCGAGTTCGGTTAGCCAGAGTGATGTTGTTCCGCTGCCATCGCTTGGCTTCAAAGCCGCCCCAGAAACACGTATGGCGCTCCCACATCCGGTTGTTGTTCAGCGGCTAAACGAATTCAAACCTGATCTGATACATCTTTTCAGCCCTGCCTTCTTGTCGGTTAGCGGCATGCTGTATGCACGTCAAAATCAAATCCCGGTGATTGCGAATTATCAAACGGATCTGCCCAATTATGCGAGTGCTTACGGCATGCCATTCTTGCACGATATTGTGCGCGATTGGCTGCGTTATATTCACAATGGCAGCCATTTGACGCTTGCACCATCACACTACACCATGCAGCGCCTCCGTGAGCAGGGATATCATCGTTTGCGCCGTTGGGGGCGCGGCGTGAACAGCCGACGCTTTAACCCGAAACGCCGCAGCGAAGCAATGCGCGCACGGTTGCTCAATGGGCGCGATCCCGATTCAATGCTGTGTATTTATGTTGGGCGGTTGGCATACGAAAAGCGTGTCGATCTGCTGCTCGAAGTCGCACGCACACCGGGAATCGCTCTGACGATCATCGGGGACGGTGCGACCCGCGCTGAACTTGAAACGATGTTTGAGGGAACGAACACCTATTTCACCGGATACATGATCGGGGATGATCTCGCAGATGCGTATGCGAGTGCTGATGTGTTCATGTTCACGGGAGCCTTTGAAACCTTCGGACAGGTTGTGCAGGAGGCGCTTGCTTCCGGTCTGCCGTCGGTTATCATCAATCAGGGCGGTATCACCGATCTGGTGCAGGATGGGTGGAACGGATTTCAATGTCCAGCCGATCCGGAAGCGTTCGCGAAAGCAGCGCGGACATTACGCGACGATCCCGAACTGAGGGAAGCGATGTCGATGAACGCACAGCGATCCGGCGAAAACGGGTGGGATACGATCCTTCAACAGTTAGAGACGTACTACACCGAAGCCTACGCGATGAATCAGCGCTTGCATCAAATCTATCCGCCGCTGACGACGCGCTTTCAACAGTTCTTTGCTCGCTTTAACCAGATCAGGAAACCGGATGTCCACTACACCGAAGACAGTCGCTATCATCGCCCATGACAACAAAAAGGACGACATGATCGCCTTTGCGAAAGCGCATATTGATGTGCTTTCGAAATACCGCCTCATCGCTACCGGGACGACTGGACGGTTGGTTGCAGAAGCAACCGGGCTTGAAGTAACACGGATGCTTTCCGGTCCAATCGGGGGCGATGCCCAGATTGCGGCGCGCGTCGCAGTCGGTGATGTCGAAGCGGTATTCTTCTTCATCGATCCGCTCGGCGCGCACCCACATGATCCTGATATCAATTCGCTGCTGCGTATCTGCAACGTTCATAACGTTCCGCTGGCGACGAACGCGGCAACCGCCAGTTATATTATCAGCACGCGGGCGCTCTAATCCCGTTCCGGGAAATCGATGAACTCCGGCGGGATCGCTTTGGCGAGAAAATGCTGTGCTTCAGGGTGATAAAACGCCACGCCAGCGCGGTGTGCATCTCCGGCACGGATTGTCAGGATCAGGGTGTTTTCGGTGTGACGCCGCGCCACTTCTGCCGCGATCGCGTGATTCGTGGTCATGTGCACATATTGGCGTCGGCGCGCACTCAATCCTTCACGTCGGATCGCGGGCAAAGCCTCGCTCACCGTGCCGTGAAAGAGCAGTTCAGGCGGTTCTTCCGTTGGATACTCGACAGGCGGCGCATCGCTGTGACCGTACAGCGCGCGTATCCTTTCCCCGTCGATCTCGTAGCGCCGTTTCCCGTGCTGATCGCCTGCGACAACCGCCTCTAGATCGGCGCGTGCGAAATCCTTCCCAAATTGGCGGATCACATGCTCCCACACCTGATCGAGCGGCGCGAACCCATTCGAATCTAAGCTGAGACCAAACTTTTCCGGCTGATGACGCAGCATCAGCGCGAGAAATCGCGATAAACGCCGTCGATCTGCCATGATCACCCGCGTTTTTGAGCGAGACGGATCGCATACCCTACAATCGCATCTGCCAACCCTGCTTGAATCAGTGCGTAGATCAACAATGCAGCGCCGAGAAATATTCCGTAAGGCGCGATTGCCCAGATTTCACCATAACGCGCGAGATGCAAAAACGCCAAGCCCCAATCGCCAAGCGCACCGAGCGCAAATAGGATCACCCACCCACCAAATCCGATATCCGGCATTTGACCGCTAAGAAAGGTATTTGCAAGCACAAGCAGCAGCACGATCAGCCCAATGCGTACAACTGTATAAACGGCTTGAATCATCGTCGTCGCTGTGCGCCCGCGCGTCACCGCCGAAACGACTAACCCCAATGAAGCGTCGAATCCTGTGCCGGTGAACGGCAGAAGCAGACTCGCCGTCATCAGGAATGACAGGAACAGGATCGTGACCGCTGCCGGAATTTCTGGCGTGATCCGCACGGTGAGCAGATCGAGATAGCGTCCCTGAAACGCGGTC
>CALBRY010000252.1 GCA_937927665.1 uncultured Chloroflexota bacterium | reverse complement strand
GATAAAGTCGCTTACTCTTGGGGCTGCTTATGGGAACAGTTCCCCACCATCCAGACGACAACAGAAGCCGCGCTCTATGACTGGATGCTAAATGTCATTGAAAAACGGATTGACTGGGAACGCCGCCGGTTCGATTCACGGCGTATTCAATCGATCCGTGACTTACTGCACTCGTCGTCGCTGGAGAGTATGACCGATGAAGAACTACTTGATCTGCTCCAGCAGCACGCCGACCGCCCATCTGTTGAAGATGAGTATTTATCGTACGAAAAATGCGTCCAGTTTTCGCGCATCCTCGCTTCTGTCCTCGAATACGACTTGACCTACTGGCATCGTCAGCTTGCTGCCCACTGGTTCCTGTACCGCCGCTCCGCGAAACAGATCGCCCGCTCGTACCAAAGAACCAAACTGAATAACACACTCGCCCGCGCCAAGCTCAGTTTTGTTATCGGGCTGACAACGCGGCTGAAACATGCGCTCGATCTTACGCCCGACGATCAGGATCTTCGTGAGTTCGTTTTGATGGTCGATGCGTTCCGGTTTGCCGATAAAGATGGCGACCTGAACCAATCGCATCCGTTCCTTCTTTATGTGCAGCATGTCCTGCCCCACCCGCTCCCTGAGCTTACCGAGCCGCGCTGGATGCAGAAGCTCCTCGCGGCGCTCAGAAGCGACCATCGGTAAGATGCCCGAGGGTTTCATTCCATGACGATCAAAGTTTTCCTCAGCTATAGTCATTCCGATACAGAGTTCGCGCACATGCTGGGTGAAGCCCTGCGCCGCGTAGACTATGCCGTGTTTCAGCCCGATACAGGCGACATGGCATCGCTCTGGTATCCCGACGAGAGGCGACTGTATATAGAACAATCTGACGCCATGGTATGTATATTAAGCGCACAGATTTATCATGCCGATTCAGCATGGCTGCGAGAAGAACTGCGTGAGGCGGAGCAGCTCAAAAAACCAATCATCCCTGTGCTCATTGAGCCAATTGAGTATCCACGCGAAGCATTAAGTTGTTGGCGTTCCATTAACTTTGTCGATGAGGATTTTCGACATGCTTTTCGCGCACTAAGAGATCAAATTTACGCTGTTGCCAGCCCGCATGCGCTTGCACTGCGAAAGCTCATGAAATCACGCGTGCGAACCTTAGAAACTGAAACTATCGTCGACCCACGCCCGATCAGGTTGGGCGCGCTCATCCGAGAAGGTTTGATCAAGCTCCAGATACCACCGGATCAATTGGATTCTACGCTTGCTCAACTACTGAATATCAGCGAACGATTCGCGCAAGGTCTGCTCAAAGGAACATTTCCTATCACGGAATTGGACGATGACTTTTTGGCTGCATTGGCGGAAGCCGTAGGTGTTGACCCCGACGACCTGCGCGCGATCGTGAATGTCGATGTTGTCTATACTCCACCAGATTCGGGGCGCGTTCAGCGCCCTGATTGATCCGGTGAAGATGCGCGGCGGCGCGGATATAGCTACAATACGGACTTTGTGATGCTCACTCATTGAGCCATAGTCATTATCGAGCGTTCTTCCGTATGCCTATATTTCGTCGTCCGGTGCGGCTTGCAGTGCTGCTGTGCCTTCTGATCGCTGCGCCGCTGCATGCCCAGTCACCGACCCCAACACCGCTTATCCATACCGTAGCGCCGGGAGAAAGCCTTGTCCGCATTGCTCAACAGTATGGTGTACGCTGGCAGGCAATCGCCGATGTGAATGGAATCACGGATATTAACCGCCTGCTGGTTGGGCAGCGCTTAATCATCCCTTCACCCTCCGATGCTACTTTTACAGCGACCGCTTCACCGACTGCATCTGCAACGGCGACAACATCGACTCCCATCGTGCTAACACTCACCCCCACGCCGACCATCGAAATACCTGCCGCCACCGCGACTCAATTCGCCGCCAGCGGTGCGCTCGATCTTGCGCCGACCATTCAACCACCGCCGCCGCTTCTCGTACCCGTCTCAACCATCGTATTGAACACCCCAACGATCCCAACCGAGACACCGACGATCACGCCGACATTTACACCGACCCTGACCACGACTCCACCACCGCCATCCTCCGTCAATGGGCTAAACCTCAATCAATTCATCTTGATGGATGAAGCGACACGCACCCATGTACGCGAAATTTACGCACGCGGCGTTGAACTGGCGCGCAATCCCCACGCATTCTCTAAAGTTGGCGACAGCACCATCGAAAATCCATTCTTCATGACGCGCTTCGATGGCGGTGATTACAATCTCGGCGCATACACCTATCTTCAACGTGTGATCGATTATTACGATGGTTCGTTTGAGCGCGACAGCGTAGCGGTGCAGGTTGGGCTGCATTCGTGGTCGGCGGTCGATCCGATGTGGGGTGATCCGTATCAATGCCCCTCCGGAGACTCGCCCATCGCATGCGAAATTCGCCTGCACAACCCGAGCGTGATGTTCATCCGGCTTGGCTCCAACGATCGCGGCGTGCCGGAGCTTTTCGAGCGCAGTTTACGCGCACTCGTCGAAATGTGTATCCTAAACGGCGTCATTCCGATCATCGGCACAAAAGCGGATCGGTTCGACGGCGCGCAGAACATCAACAACGAGATTATGCGGCGGCTCGCCAGTGAGTATCATGTTCCGCTATGGGATTTTGATGTACTCGCCGGAACGATCCCGGGACGCGGCTTGTTAAGCGACGGGGTTCACATGACGACGTTTTACGCGCATGATTGGCGCGATCCGGCGGCGCTGATGACGGGTCATGGCGTCCACAGCTTAACCGCCCTGATGATGCTCGATTCGATCTTGAACACGCTGGAAATTAACCCATGAAAAAGCTCGTTACGCGTGAAAATGTGTTTGCGCTGGCGCTCTGCCTGATCGTGATCGTCTTGATCATCGTGACGACCAGCAGCGCTCCGCAGTGGATTTACGCCAACTTTTAGGATCACCGTCGATGGAACTTTCTCATATCGCCGTATTTTGCGCGGCGGCGATCCCGTTCGCATTCCTGCCGCCCCGCGCGCGAGGCTGGCTGATCTTCATCTTGAGCGCGTTAGCGATCTACTGGCTTCAGCCGACGCTCGATATTCGCTGGCTCGATTACAGTCTGCCTACTGCTGCGTTGGTTGTGACCGTGATCTGCTGGTGGATCACCCGTATTCCGGCGCAAGAGCCGAAACCGCGCCAAGATGTGATCGCGTTGATTGTCCTTATCGGGATCGCGCTCGTGCTGACCGTACCGCGCTATCTCGATATTCCGCCCGAATTTGAGATCACCTCGCGTCCGCCGCCGATTGAGCAGGTGGGGATCGCGCTTGTGATTGCCCTGATTGCGGGGGCAGGTTTCGGGCGACTTCCGCGCACGCTGTCGATCCCATTCGGCTTGATCGGGCTGGTGATCGCGCTCGTTGTGCTGAAAACAGATGTACTCGCCGCAGGAACAGCGGGACTGCTCCGTACCGGGAGTGGACAAGACCCCGCCTTAGCAAAATCCCTCGATCTCGGATGGCTTGGCTTTAGTTACGTCGCCTTCCGATTGATCAGCACACTGCGCGACCGTCAAAGCGGCATTCTTCCGGCGCTCACACTGCGCGAATATGTCACATATGTGATTTTCTTCCCGGCGTATACGGCAGGACCGATCGATCGTGCCGAAAAATTCACGCCGCAGTACCGCGCCGTCGAGACGATTAACCCGCGTGATCCGCAGCGAATCATCGTCGCAGTCACGCGCATCTTGATCGGCATGATCAAGAAATTCGCCATCGCCGATACCCTTGCGTTGATCAGCTTGAATGCGGTCAGCGTGGATCAAGCCGGGTCATCACTGGCGCTGTGGGGAATGCTGTACGCCTATGCCTTCCGCATCTTCTTTGATTTCAGCGGTTACACCGATATTGCTATCGGGATCGGGATACTGTTCGGGATTACGCTGCCGGAAAACTTTGATCGCCCGTACAGCAAACAGACGATCGCAGCATTCTGGCAAAGCTGGCACGCCACATTGAGCACATGGGCGCGGAGTTATGTCTATTCTCCCCTATCGCGGCGGCTGATCAGCGGAAAAAAGCTCTCAAACGACGCGACGATCCTTGTATGCAATCTCGCCACAATGATCGTAATCGGCTTATGGCACGGCGTAACGATCCCGTTCTTTGTGTGGGGCGTGTGGCATGCCATCGGGCTGACAGGTCATAAACTGTGGAGCGATCGCACCCGCACATGGTATCGCACCTTACAGGAAAAACCGGAGCGGGCGCGGCTGTGGAAGTACGCGGGTATTTTGCTGACATTTCATTTCGTCTTGATCGGGTGGGTATGGTTCGCGCTCCCGACAGCGGATATGGCGGCGCGGGTAATGGGGCGGCTTGTAGGGATCGGCTGGTGAGCATGTTCGGGACGATGAAAAGCTGGAAATGGCTAACAGGTGGCGTGTATTCGTGGGGCTTTGCCGCGCGGGTGGTCGTCAAAGCGGCGGCGCTCTTCCTCGTGATCAACGTGATTTACGCCCTGCTGAATCCGATCCCGTTCATTGGGCGCTTGAGCGTTTACAATACGCTCGTGCCGGGGCGTGAACGCCTTCCCTACGGTGAATCGACTGCGAGTAACAACCTGAGTTTGAACAGCATCGAAGCGATGTTTGCTTCGCATGTAATCACGCAGCCCAAACCCGCCGACGAATTCCGCCTCCTTGTGATCGGGGATTCATCCGTGTGGGGGATTTTGCTCGAAAACGACGATACGCTGGCGGGTCAAATCGACGCGCTCAACTTGACAATCGACGGGCGGCGGGTAAACGCTTACAACATGGGACACCCGATCCTCTCGGTCACCAAAGATTTGATGATTCTCGATGAAGCGATGCTTTATCAACCCGATGCGATCTTGTGGTCGATCACGCTGGAAAGCCTCCCGTATCG
>CALBRY010000251.1 GCA_937927665.1 uncultured Chloroflexota bacterium | reverse complement strand
AAATCGGTTTTGCCAATAAGCTCCGCTGCCGACTGCACTCCGGCATCCTGGGCAAACAACTTATTCGCGCCCAAGTATCGGAGGTCGCGATCTTTCCAAAATATACGAACTGGAACGCTGTCAATCACACGCTGCAAAAGCCGTCGCGAATTCTCATGTTTTTGTTCAGATCGTTTTTGTTCCGTAATGTCGCGAGTGATGGTCAGAATGCTGACAACTTCCCCGTTTTCATCCAGTTCGGGAAACTGGCGAACTTCAGTGTCGTTTTCGAAAATCGGGTTTTCCCAATGAATTTCACGACTCAGCGGGCGTTTATGTGTGAGTACATATTCGAAACCGTTGGTAATTTCATCGAGACCCGTGATCCCCATTTCCAGAATGCTTTTGCCTAAGAACTGTTCCTGTGTCATGCCGAAGTGTTTCGCCAATGCCGGATTGACATATAAATGACGACCCTCTCTATCCACACGCGATAGGGGATCGGGAAAATACTCCATTAGCGTAAAAACATGATGTGTGGTTTTGCCGCGTGCTTCTTCTGCTCGTTTGCGTTCGGTGATGTCGGTGGCAATGATGGTCACATGCCCCCATGTATCCTCATAGCCTGGCGTCAACGCCCAAGCAAGCCGTACATAAAGCGAGTCTCCCTCTACAGTGGAATTCGCGACTTCCATTTCGACAGTGGTACGTCCCTCCGCCAATGAAGCAATGGTTTCGCGGGTGATAGTAGTTGTTTCCTCACCGTAAATGATTCGCCAATTTGCGAGGAAATGTTCCAGGCTTTTCGCCTTATAGAGACCTAAAAGCGCTGGATTTACGTGGTTGATTTTGATTCTTTGGTAGCACTCGACAACCGATTCAGGATGGTCAGTGAAATGCTGACGAATATCTACAACACCTTCTGAGTGAAGCGTGCCAAGGTATGTTTTCACTTCCGAAATATCCGCTTCGAATAACGCGATTCGCGCAATTTCGAAGAGTCTGTGTGTTTCAGTGGTGGCTTTCACTTTGGCTTTCTCGATTCAGGTAGTATGATGAGTTCGATGAATAGGTTACGCTCATTATAACTATTTTCAAGTAACTATGTCTTACAATCTTAATGCGGAAATTAAATTTCATATAATATTCACATTTAGGCATACACGATGATGAATTAGTTTGTTGAGGGTAGACTGGGAAGTAAACGCCTGCAATGCATTATAGTGGAGTGAGTTTCACCGTTTCTTGATTGATGTGTTTTTGCCAGACATCTGATGTTTTAGTTCAAAGCATCAATTTAATGATGAGTATAAAAGATGCCGCCTTCAAAAAAAACACCCTTGAGGGTGTTTTTTGAAGGTTAATACCTAAAGATTGCTCAGCCGCAAAGACACATAGGTGGGAGCAGTAAAATCAGCAATCATGAGCCAAAAACGAGAGAGTAAATGCGTCTTTTTGCCCACCTCATGTAGCTCAAGCGAGTTTGATACGCTGCCCCATCCCAAAAGCCTACGCACCAAACTAACCGACTATCTGAATCTGAGCCGTCACAACGCGGAAGAATAAATACTGGCGAATGCTAAAGTGTGGCAGGTGTTGGAACTAATCCATATCAGGATCAGGTGATTAAATGATATTGAAGTGCCATATTGATGGCATCTTGTTGAGTGGATACCCCTAACTTACTGTATATATTGCGACAGTGCATTTTTACCGTGTTATAGCTGATGCTCATCTGATCGGCAACCTGCTGGCGTTCACATCCTGCGGCTAACAGCGCTAGAACCTGCCGTTCTGTGTGCGTGAGTTGAAACAAAGATGCGGAGTCGTTTTTCGTCGGAACCGTCGCCTTAGCAATTAGATCGCGAATCTCAAGGATAAGCTGCTCAAAATCGGTTTCTTTCGAAATAAAGCCGATTGCGCCTGCGCGCAGCATATCTTCCTGCATTTCTTCAGCACGAAACGCACTGACGCCGATAATATGAATTTGGGGGAATTGACGATGTAAGATGCCGGTTGTTTCGATGCCATTCCCGTCCGGCATATACACATCCATTAACACAACATCCGCTTGGAGTTTTTGACACTGCTCTATAGCTTCGCGTCCATTGCTGGCTTCGCCAATGATGACGAAATCACCCGTTGTCTCCAGAACAATCTTCAAACCTGCACGAAAGACCGGATGATTATCTGCGATAATAACTTTATAAATCATCATTCTGAACCCTGTATCTTAAAAGGACAGGATATTTTCTATAGTCTACACCCAAAATTCACCACGTCACTCAACAGATGCAACTGGTATTTTTCACACGTTCTCCATGTAGAACTGCACCACATTTGGTCGATCCCCGATAAAATAGAGTAGACGAATTCAAACGGGAAGCAGTGTGCAAGGCAGAAGCCAACCGGAACGTGTCGCGCACAGCCCGCGAGCCGGGCATCTCCAATAAGACCTTGCACCAATGGATCAAGCAGTTCGGGGAAGCGGACGTATTGGAGTTGAACACAGCAACAATGGGCGAACTGAGCAGGCGTAATCGGGAGTTGGAGCGCACGGTCGCGCAGAAAGAGGCGAACATTTAGGTGCTAAAGCATATACTGAGGTTGTCAGTCAAGAAAAGCCGAGCGATTTGCCGTGATTGAGCGCTCACATGATGAAGTTTCGGTTGTTGAGCTGTGCCGAGCGTTGGACGTGTCGGAGAGCGGATACTACGCTTGGCGTGAAACCAAGACGAGTGCTC
>CALBRY010000250.1 GCA_937927665.1 uncultured Chloroflexota bacterium | reverse complement strand
GACGGGGCATCGTTCAGAGACGTTAATTAGCGCACAAATTTGAGGAAAACACGCTTATGGACACGTATACCAATCCTTTTACCGAAGAACACGAGATGTTCCGCCGTTCCGTGCGCGCCTTTATCGACAAAGAAATCACCCCACACGTTGACGAATGGGAAGAAGCCGAGCTTTGGGACGCGCACGGCATCCTCAAAAAAATGGGTGATCTCGGTTTTATAGGGTTGAGCTACCCGGAGCAGTTCGGCGGCGCTGAAGCCGATATTTGGTTCACCGTCGTTTTGATGGAAGAACTCGGTCGCATCCCGTGCGGCGGCGTACCGATGGGAATCAGCGTTCACACGGATATGTGTACCCCGGCGCTGGCGAAATACGGCTCTGACGAACTGCGCCATCAATATCTTGCCCCCGCCATTCGTGGCGAGATGGTCGGTGCGATCGGTGTCACCGAGCCGGGCGCAGGATCAGATGTCGGGAGCATCATCACCCGCGCCGAACCCGACGGTGACGACTATGTGATCAACGGCAGCAAAATGTACATCACCAACGGCGTACAAGCCGATTGGGTGTGTGTTCTCGCCCGTACCGAACCGGGAACGAATTACAAAGGCATGTCATTGATCATTGTGCCGACCAATACCCCCGGCTTCATCGTCAGCAAAAAGCTAAAAAAGCTCGGCAACCACAGCAGTGATACCGCCGTGCTAACGTTCGAAAACTGCCGTGTACCACAGTCGAACCGCGTCGGCTTAGAGGGCATGGGCTTTTATCTACAAATGGAGCAGTTCCAACGCGAACGTTTAGTCGCGGCACTCCTCGGCATGAGCGGCGCAGAAATGGCAGTCCGCCAGACGCTCCGCTACACACAGGAACGGGTGACATTCGGCAAGCCGTTGATCGCTAACCAGTGGATTCAATTCAAGCTCGCGGAACTCCTGACCGAAGTCGAAGCGCTGCGCCACATCAGCTATCACACCGCCGCACTCATGGCGATTGACGAAACCTCGACCGAGGTCACAAAACTGGCGTCGATGTGCAAGCTCAAGGTGGGGCGGCTGATGCGTGAAACAGCGGATACCTGCTTACAGTTCTACGGCGGCATGGGCTACATGGAAGAAACACCGATCTCGCGTTATTTCCGCGATGCCCGCCTGACCAGTATCGGCGGCGGCGCAGACGAAGTCATGATGGGAATCATCTCCAAACTTGAGAATTTCAACCCGCGCTGATTTTCACGGCAGCAGCTCGATAGAGAGCGCTTAAATCCTTCTCTGCGCTCTCTGCGTTCTCTGCGGTTAGGGCTTTTTTATGCTTAGGATTGGTTCTGCACAGGGATTTTATGGGGATGATGTCACACGCGCTCTGCCGATGATCGAAGGCGGGCATGTCGATGTCGTCTGCTTTGAAGCATTAAGCGAACTCACCCTCGCCATTTTGCGTAAAGACATGCTGGCGAATCCGGCGCGCGGCTACACGTTCGATGTGTCGATCATCGCCCGCGAGATTTTGCCGAAAGCATTCGCGCGCAAAATCCCGCTCATCACCAACGGCGGCGGCTTGAATCCGACTGCCGCCGCACAAATGATCCGCGATACTGCCGCGAAAGCAGGCTTAACCGGGCTAAAAGTTGCCGCCGTCACCGGCGATGATATGCTGGCGCGTCTGCCTGAACTTCAAGCGGCGGGTGAAGCATTCGCCAACATGGATACGGGTGAAGCGCTGGCGGATACGGCAAATCAAGCCTTCGTGACCGCCAATGTGTATCTCGGTGCTGCGCCGATCGTTGAGGCGCTGCAAAACGGCGCGGACATCGTCATCACCGGGCGCGTGGCTGATCCGTGCCTCTATCTCGCACCGATGATCGCCAAATTCGGTTGGGCGTGGGACGATTGGAATCGGCTTGCGGCGGGCATCATCGCCGGACATTTGCTCGAATGTACGGGGCAAGTCGTCGGCGGAAACAGCCTCGCGGCGATGAATCTACTCGATCCGGCTGATCTCGCGCACCTCGGCTACCCCATCGCGCACATCAACGAAGAGGGTTCGTTCGTCCTCACCAAAACACCGGGTACGGCGGGCTGCGTCAGTGTCGAAACGGTCAAAGAACAGCTTCTCTACGAAATCCATGATCCCGCCCGCTATTTGACGCCCGATGTCACCGCGAATTTCACCACGCTCAAGCTCACGCCTGACGGCGAAAACCGCGTCCATGTCTCCGGCGTGACCGGACAGCCGCGACCGGAAAAACTCAAGGTCAGCATGGGGCGCATGGAAGGCTACATGCGCGAACTCATCTTTACGCTCGGCTATCCGGCGGTATGGCGCAAATACGAACTGCTTCAGGGGATGATCGCGGAAAGCTGGAAAGGACTCCCGATCGATCGTGTCGTCTATCACCGCTTAGGAATCGACAGCCTTTTCGGAAGCATCAGCGAAACCCCCGATTATCCTGATGAACTGGTCGTGCGGGTGATGTTCACCGCCGCTGATCCTGATACGCTCAAAACTGCCGTGCGCCGCGTGATGGCGAACGGGTTAAGCTGTCCGCCGGGTATGAGCGTCAGCGGCTCGACCGTTGGCGGCGATCCGCGTGTGATCCTCGGCTTGTGGTCATCGCTCATTGGGCGCGAACATGTGCAGCCGCAAATCACCTACATGGAGGTGTAACCATGCGCCGACTTTATGATCTCGCTTATGGACGCTCCGGCGATAAAGGCAATATCGCCAACGTGAGCGTGATCGCACGTACGCCGGACGATTACGCCGAAATCAAAGCGAAACTCACCGCCGAACGGGTGAAAGCCTTCTATGGCGATCTGGTCGCGGGCGAGGTTATCCGCTACGACCTCGACAATATCGAAGCCCTCAATTTTGTCCTTCACGGCGCGCTCGATGGCGGCGCGACCCGCTCATTGCGTATCGACCCGCTCGGCAAATCGCTTGCGGGCATTCTGCTTTCGATGGAATGGGACTCATGACCGAATATCAAAACCTGCTTGTTGACATCACCCCACCCTTCGCCCATGTCACGCTCAATCGCCCGCATAAAAGCAACGCGATGAACTTCGCCATGATGGACGAACTCATCGCCGTGTTCGCCCATCTGAAAGACCGTCTCGATGTGCGCGCCATCGTTTTGAGCGGCGCAAACGGGAATTTCTGCGCGGGCGGCGATCTTGCCGACTTGATCACCGTCTCCGCCGGAATGACACCCGATGAACAGGATCAGCTTGTCGGGCGCATGGATGCGGTACTGCGCGCCGCCGATACCGCCCCGCAAATCATTATCGCCCGTCTAGAAGGCGCGGTACTCGGCGGCGGATTCGGCTTAGCATGTGTGAGCGATATCGCTATCGCCGCCGATTCTGCTATTTTCGGAATGCCGGAAGTCCGTTTAGGCATCGCTCCCGCCTTGATCGCCCCGTTCGTGATCAGCCGCATCGGTCTCACCCGCGCCCGCGTGCTGATGCTGACCGGAGAACGCTTCAACGGTCAAAAAGCCGTCGCCTACGGAATCGCCCATGAATCGGTCGAATCGGCGGCGCTGGATGCGCGTATGAACGCCATCCTCGATGATTTGCGCCAATGCTCCCCCGCCGCCATCCGTGCCATCAAGGCATTGATCCACACCACCATGAGCGGCACGCTGGACGAAACACTGAATTATCGGGCGCATCTGCTCAACACGCTGCGAATGAGTGACGATGGTCAGGAAGGCATGGCGGCATTTCTCGCCAAGCGTCCCGCCAGATGGGTCGCCGGATCATGATCCGCAAGCTCCTTATTGCCAACCGGGGCGAAATTGCCCGTCGCATCGCCCAAACGTGCCACAAACTCGGAATTGCCACCGTCGCCGTCTACTCGGATGCCGACGCAAACGCGCTCCATGTGCATTCCGCCGATGAAGCTGTCTACATTGGCAAAAGTCCCGCCATCGAAAGTTATCTCAATATTGACCGAATCATCGAAGCGGCACATCGTGTTGGCGCGGATGCACTCCATCCCGGATACGGTTTTCTCTCAGAAAAGGCATCGGTTGCACAAACGGTACTCAGTGCCGGAGTTACTTGGGTCGGTCCAACACCCTCCGCCATCGCCGCCATGGGCGATAAGCGCCGCGCCAAGCTCATGCTCAAAAATGTGCCGCTTGTTCCCGGTTACAGCGGAGAAGATCAATCCGATGCGGCATTCATCGGTGCAGCGAGCGAAATCGGGTATCCGATCATGGTCAAAGCGGCGGCAGGCGGCGGCGGAAAAGGGATGCGCGCTGTTCACAACGCCGCCGAACTCCCCTCAGCATTAGAAGCCGCCCGCCGTGAAGCATCACAAGCATTCGGTGATCCGACATTAATCCTAGAACGTCTGATCACATCGCCGCGCCACATCGAAATCCAGATTTTTGGCGATACACACGGCACTGTGATCGCGCTCGGTGAGCGTGAATGCAGTATTCAGCGCCGCCATCAGAAAGTGATCGAAGAATGCCCATCCCCCGTCGTTGACGCCAATCTGCGCCGGAGGATGAGCGATGTCGCGGTCAGCATCGGGGAGCAGTTAAGTTACGTGAGCGCCGGAACCATCGAGTTTTTGCTCGACTCAGACGGGCATTTCTATTTCATGGAGATGAACACCCGCTTGCAGGTTGAGCACCGCGTCACCGAAGCCGTGTACGGCTGCGATCTCGTGGAAATGCAGCTGCGTGTAGCCGAAGGTGCATCGCTGACGGATTTGTACACGCCGCCGAAAATGCTTGAACGTCACGCGCTTGAAGTCCGTATTTATGCAGAAGACTCCGCCAATGAATTCTTGCCGACGACCGGTACGATCGGTCACTGGAGTCTTGGCGATCAGGCGGCATTTTTCGACGCGGGGGTGCAGTCTGGCGATACCGTAACAACATTCTACGATCCCATGCTGGCGAAAGTCGTCACCGCGTCTGAGAAAGGCGGACGCGGCGAAGCGATCCGGCGCATGTCGCGTGCGCTGGCGCATCTTGAAATTCTCGGCGTGCGAACGAACACGGATTTTCTGCGCCGCGTGGTCGATGATCCGGATTTTGTACGCGGAAATTTCAGCACCGGATTCATCGATCAGCACCCCGATTTGCTGGCAGATTCACCGCCGCCCCCCATCGCGTTGATCGCGGCGGCGCTGGCGAAAACGGGCGACTTCACCGATCACTGGCGCAACAACCCGAATCGTCCGATTCGACAAGTTTTCGCGTACGACGGGCAGAAGTATGAGCTTTTCTTAAGTCTTGGTGTAAGACCCGGTAATGGCATACGCGTCAACATAAGCGAAGGTACGTGGAACGTTCAGCACATTGTGACGACGAACCACACTTTCAGCATGGCGATTGACGGTCACCGGCAGAGCGCGACCGTATGGGAAGATGACAACGACGCATGGTGGGTTCATTGTGCCGATGGCACATTCCGGTTGGAGTGGATGGATCCGCTTCCCGCTGGTGCTGCCCGCGAACAAAGCGCCGATTCGCTGTACTCACCAATGCCGGGAACGATCATCGCGGTGAATGTCAGGGATGGCGAGCAGGTCGAAAAAGGACACATTCTGCTCATCATCGAAGCCATGAAGATGGAGCATCGAATCAAAGCTCCACACGGGGGAATTGTTCGGCAAATGCATTTGAGCGTGGGGGATTATGTGCAGCAAGGCGTCCTCCTCCTCGAACTTCAGCCGGACGATTAGCACCCCGCACACATACACTTTGGGAGGAAAGGATCAGCATGACGCGGTTCACGAAGGTATTCATTTTGTTCGTCCTCGCTCTGGGCATGATCGCCGTCTTCGGCGTGAGCGCACAGGCAGAAAACGTACTGCGCGTCGGCATGAACGCGCCTGTCACCCTTGACCCGGCGCTGCACAGTAATGACCCGGAAACTGCCCTTAATCGCGCCATTTATGACTATCTCGTGGAAGTACTCCCGGACGCAACCATTGGCGGCAATCTTGCCTCCGATTGGACGCTCAGTGACGACAGCCTGACCTACACCTTCACACTCGTTCAAGGTGTCACGTTCCATGACGGATCGGAACTCACCAGCGCCGATGTCGTATACACATTCAACCGTTTGAAAGAAGTCAGCTCACCTGCCCTCAGCCTACTCGGTGAATTTGAGGTCAGCGCCTCAGACGATTACACGGTCGTGTTCACGCTGCCCGCAGTCAACGCCGATTTCCTATATGGGGTAGCGGCGCGTCAGGCGCTCATCATCAGCGAAGGCGAAGATGCGCCTAACGTGCTAGGTGAAGGCGATGCTTCATTCGAGAACTTCAACGGCACAGGTCCGTTCATCCTCACCCAGTTTGACCCCGGCGCGCGCGCCGTTTTGACCGCGAACGCGAATTACTGGAACGGCGCTCCCGCATTGAGTGGTCTGGAATTCATCTATATCGATGATGCAGTTGCTCAGGTAGATGCGCTCCTCAGCGGCGAAGTTGATTTCATCTTCAAAGTGCCGATCGCGCAAACCGAGCGTATTGATACCGCCGATGGCGTGAGCGTGATCCAAGTCGCCACGAGCCAGCATCCGGTGATCCGCCTGCGTACCGACGAAGGTTTCGCGGGGTCTGATCCGCTGGTGCTTCAGGCATTCAAGTATGCGACCGACCGCGAAGCGCTGAACGATATTCTGCTGCAGGGACGCGGCACAGTTGGCAACAATGACCCGATCGCGCCTGTGTTCGAGTTCTTCTTTGATGACACGGTCGAAAATCAGACCTATGATCCTGCCCGTGCTTGTGAACTCCTCACCGAAGCTGGACTCGGCACCTACGAAGGCACCCTGTATGCGCCGAACGCCTTTGAATACGCAGATCTGGCGCAGGTACTCCAGCAGCAGTGGTCAGCGGCGTGCATCAATGTAAACATTGAAGTGGTTGAAGAAGGGCTGTATTACGATTTCAGCAACCCGAACAACTACTTCGAGGTTGAATTGGGCATCACCGGCTGGGGCGATCGTCCGTCACCGCAGATTTTGCTGCGTCAGGCATATGTCGCGGCGGGCATCGAGACAGGTTTTAATGAAAGCCGCTTCAGCGATCCCGAAGTCGAAGCACTGGTTGACGAAGCAAGCCGCACGACCGACGACGAAGCACGCCGCGCGATTTACGCTCAGATCAGCCAGATTTTCCTTGAGCGCGGACCGATCATCATCCCCTACTTCGCTCCGCTGTTCGGCGGGCTGCGCGATAGTGTTCAGGGACTCAC
>CALBRY010000249.1 GCA_937927665.1 uncultured Chloroflexota bacterium | reverse complement strand
GACACATGTGATCAACTCAAATTACACTGGACTTCGAAAGTGCGTTCAGTGTCCGCTGGAGGCATGTACGATATTTTCATCTCGCGGCGTGCTGATGTAGCATTTCTGGATCAACATATTGGTCCGAAAAGCTAATCATCACACGGAGTGTTCAGAATGCGGCGCATGATTGCCATGTGGTCGGGTCCGCGCAATATCTCCACCGCGTTGATGCGGGCTTGGGGAAGCCGTTCGGATACCCATGTCATCGACGAACCGTTTTACGCCTATTACCTGCTGCATACCCCTCACCGCGATCAGCACCCCGGCGCGGATGAAATCATTGCCGCGCATGAATCTGATCCTCAACGGGTGATCGATCACCTGACGGGGGATATCCCCGATAGCAAAGCGATTTTCTACCAGAAGCATATGACCCATCATATGATTGACGGGATCGATCTCGCGTGGATGCGAAATGTCACCAACTGTTTTTTGATCCGTGATCCGCGCGAGGTGATCGCGTCGTTCGTTAAGGTGATCCCCGATGTGCAGATTGATCAAATTGGGCTGCCGCGTCAAGTTGAGCTGTTCGATTATGTGCGGCAGATCACCGGCGACATACCGCCCGTGATCGACTCGGCGGATGTGCTGCGCGATCCACGCGGAACGTTGATGCGCTTGTGTGAGCGGATCGGGATTCCGTACAGTGAATCAATGCTCACATGGGAGGCGGGGCGACGGAAAACGGACGGCGTGTGGGCGAAATACTGGTACAGCGCGGTTGAAGCATCGACCGGATTTTCGCCGTATTATGCGCGTTCTGAACCACTGCCGGAGCATCTGGCGGAACTTGCCGCCGAGTGTGACGCGCTTTATCAACAGATGGCAGTGCACCGATTGGGAGCCTCATGAGACAGACATTTAACCCGCAAAATGCGAATATTCTGATCAACATCAACGGCGAACTTTATCACCGCGATCAAGCAGGAATCAGCCCGTTTGATTCGGCGGTGCAGGGGGGTGATGCCGTTTGGGAAGGGCTGCGACTTTATGACGGGCGCATCTTCAAGCTGACGGAACACCTCGACCGGCTGCGCGATTCGGCGCGGGCGATGGCATTCGCAGAGATTCCGACACACGAGGAAATTACCGAACAGCTTCGCAAAACGTTGATGGCGAACCACATGCGCGATGGGGTTCACATCCGGCTGACGCTGACGCGCGGAGTCAAGTACACGAGCGGCATGGATCCGCGCTTGAATACCAACGGCTACACGCTGATCGTGCTGCCGGAGTTCAAGCCGCCTGTGTACGATAAGAGCGGGCTGACGCTGGTCACATCGACTATTCGGCGGATTCCGCCGGACTGCGTGGATCAGCAGATTCATTCGTGCAATTTGATCAATTCGATTCTGGCGAAAATTCAAGCAAATGCGGCGAATGCTGACGATGCGCTGATGCTCGATTACGATGGGTTTGTGGCAGAAACGAACGCAACCCATGTGTTTCTCGTCAAGCGCGGCGTGGTGATGACTCCGCGTACTACTTCCTGCCCGAAAGGGATCACACGGATGACGGTGCTGGAACTTTGTCAGCAGCACGAGATTCCGCACGAAGTCCGCGATTTGACGCTGACCGATGTTTATACGGCGGATGAAATGTTCTGCACCGGCACAATGGGAGAACTCGCGGCGGTGACGTGTGTCGATGGGCGCATGATCGGGAGCGGCGCAGTAGGAGCGATGACCGAGCGATTGAGCGCTTTGTTCACCGAACTGACGCGCACTGATGGCGTTGTGGTGATTCCCTGAGCCAAAAACGTGCATTCGGTGCGTTTTGGAATAAAGTAGAAGAGTCGCGGTTTTCATTGATAAATATGCACGATACGCCAAGGGGGCTACCTACATGAACCGCAAGATCGCAAATGGCGCGCAGTTGAGCGCGCAAAGCTGGCGAGCGCTGCGCGAAAATCCGCAGCTTCTCCTATTCCCGTTGATCTCGTTGATCGCTTCGATTCTGGTGACGATTGTTTTCTTCATCCCGCTTGCAGGTACAAACCTGATCGATATTGCTCAGGGGCGTGAAAACCCGTCGATCCTCACGATTATTGTGTTGTTCATCTACTACGTGGTGAACTACACCGTCGTGATTTTCTCCAACACCGCGCTGATCGGTGCGGCTGCGGTAGCGATCCGGGGCGAGAAACCGACTCTGCAAGATGGGCTGAATCTGGCGATGTCGCGTCTCGGCAAGATCATCCCTTACGCGATCGTTTCGGCGACAGTGGGTATGCTTGCCCGCTCGATCTCGCAATCGGGGCGGCGTTCCGAGAATGTGCTGGTGGCGATTCTCGCCAGCATCATCGGCGGACTGCTTCAGGGGGCGTGGAATATCGTCGTCTTCTTTGCGATCCCGGTGCTGGTGTATGAGAACATCGGGTTTATGGATTCGCTTAAGCGCAGTCTTCAGTTGTTCCGTCAAACATGGGGGGAGTCGTTTGTCGGCAGCACGGTGATTGGCGGCGTTTCCTGCCTTATCACGCTTGCGGTTCTGGTTATCGGCGGATTGATCATCGCGGCGGCAGTTGCTACCGAATCAATTGCGCTGATCATTGGCGCGATCGCGCTGGTGGTGCTTGCGTTTGTTGCGCTGGGGCTTCTCAGCGGCGCGGTGAACGGCGTGTTCCAAGCATCGCTGTACCAGTTTGCGACGACAGGCGATGCGGGCAAATATATTGACAGCGATCTGGCGCGTGCAGCATTCACAAGCGGTCAGTAGCGGGTATCGGATATCAAAAAGGGGCGGTGGATTTTCTCACCGCCCTTTTGATTCCCTATTTTTTCTGCATGGTGGTGTTCAGGTTTTCGAGGGCGGCGATTAAGCGCTCCTCACGCACGGCGGACGGATCGGGCGCGGGTGGTGCTGCCGCTTCTGTCTTTTTACGGCTGGCGCTCATGCGATTGATCGACCGGATGACGAGGAATAAGACGAACCCGACGATCAACAGGTTCACAAGGGTATT
>CALBRY010000248.1 GCA_937927665.1 uncultured Chloroflexota bacterium | reverse complement strand
ATCACCAACGCCGCCGGACGAGTGCTTATCAACCGAATATTCGCTGATGTCGCTTAGGTCAAGCACATCGCCGCTGTACGCCATCGCCAGCGTTAGATCAACGATTTCCTGACGATTCATGCCACGCAGAAACACCGCCATCAGCCATGCCGCCGCTTGATAGTCGGGTATGTCGCCACGTGTAAAACCATCAATAAAGCTCTTGATCTCCTCACGTGTGAGGACTTCACCATCCCGTTTTTTCGCAATAAGGTCTACTGCACGCATAGGTTCACTCCTTCTTGTTGAGTGAGATTATAGCGCTGCGTTTCCTCATCCTGACATGACCTGAACATAACTGGATAGTTACAATTTGGAACATACGCTACAATATTCCAATCTTATCGGTGAGGTTTGGAGTCCACAGACCAGAATGAATGTAAAAACCAAACAAGGCAGCGCGGCATCAGAAGCACCACGCGCTGCTGGGAGTATGTCTGACCGCCAGCGTCAGCAGGGTTTGATCGTGATCGTCGGAATCGTGGTGGTTGCGATCGTTGTATTTCTAGTCGCAATTCTGGCGTCGGGGAACTCCAACGTTCAGGAAATTGACTACACAGCGATGAATGCAACGCGCGGCGCTGATGGCGCGTTTATCATTGGCAACCCGGAAGCACCGATTACTGTTGTTGAGTTTGCGGACTTCGGCTGCCCGCACTGCCAAACGTATCATGTCGAAATGCAGCAGCTTGTCCAAGAGTATGTTGCTACTGGAAAAGCGCGCTTTGAGTTCCGTATTTTCCCAACAGCCGGCGGGCAGCAAACTGTCTACGCAGGTGCGGTTGCGGAATGCATCGCGGAACAGAACCCGACCCTCTTCTGGACGGCGTATGATCGGTTCTTTGAACTGGCGAGTACCGGACGCTATTTCCAAGACGGTGCGGTGATCGGCGTGGTGCAGGAACTTGGATTGAGCCGAAGCGAAGTGCTTGACTGCACGAGCGATTCGGATCAGGTTTCGATCGATGTCAATGTCGGAACGAATCTCGGGGTTACGGGAACTCCAGCCGTGATGGTGCGCTATGGGGATGGTCCCGCGCAGTGGGTCAGCTACAACGGCACAACCTACGATCGCGGTTCTGTACCTTACAGCGTTCTCGGAGCGGTCATCGAGCAGGCGAACGCGAGCTAATCTAGACGCGTCGATTATTCAATTAAAAGGGGCATGACCATCAAATCATGCCCTTTTTGATTTTTGACCTAATCCAACCAGCGCGCGACAGCGGCATCAGTGCGGCGTGCTTCCCCATCGCGGTACTGCATCAGCAAACGATAATCGGGATATTCTGAGTCGATCCGCGTCTGCCATTCTGCCACGCTAAACAACTTGAGCGACTCTCCAATTTCAGGATGCCCGATGCGCGAAACCGCAATCACGAACGGCAAACGCTCATAAAGCCGATGTACCATCGATTCACCAGCACCCATGTTCGCACGGCGTGCGATCATCCCCAGAGCGCTTTGCAGCCGCTTTGCGTCGGGCGCTCCCCGGCACACCCAAACCTGACGCGGCGTATTTTCGCGCATCAAGAGCGGCGCAAGCGAGTCAGGTTCATCGGCACGCACCTCATCGAGAATGATCAGCGGTGGTTCAAGTTCGAGTGCTTGGGCGATGCGCTGCCCAAAGGTGATCTCTACTTGATCACCCGAGCGCCATCGTGCCGTCATACGGCGCATGATCGGCGGTGGGCGCAGTTCAGCGGCGCGTTCGACATAAACCGCGTTCACATCCGGCACAAGCTGAAGCAGTGCATTGAGGAGCGTCGTCTTGCCGGATTCCGGTTCACCAACAATGCAAAACCCATACTTGGATCGGGTAATCGAGCGCAGCAGTTCCGCCGATTCAGCACTCATGAAACCGGATTCAACGAGGTCATCGAGCGTCGGCGCTTTAGCGGGATGCAGTCGAATATCCGCACTGAGATTCGCCGCATATGGCGGCGCAACCACACTCACCCGCGCTGGACGATCATCGAGCAAAAGACCGGTTTCAAGAATGGGCGTATCGTCGCGGAGTTCTGTTCCGGCATCAGCAACTAAGCGTCCGATCACGCGCTTCAAATGTTCGTCATCATCAAATAGATTGTGATATGACGTAAATGGCAGATTCCCGAAGCGCACCGCGACCGTTTCCGCGCCTTCGATGCTGATCGTTGTTACGCGCGGATCAAGAAAAAACTGATCAAGCGCACCGTATCCAAAAATGCTGCTGTATGCGCGCTCGATCAGCTTCGCCTTGGATTCGCTGTCCAGCATGATCGATTCGACGGCAAGTACATAATTGGTGACATCCAGCAGCAGGCGCAGACGTTTTGCCGGGGTATCCGCCTCCTTGAGAATCAGCGAATCGTTGCCATATTCAGCGAAAAACTGCGATTCGATTTTTTCGACCAGTGCCCCGGTCGAATACGCGCGTGTCCCTGATCGTCCCGGAAGAAATTCCGGTTCGCGTCCTTTATCCGTATCACGACGGGGGCGCTTTTCGGGCTGATCATCCACTTCATCGGTCATCGACTATTCCTCGTTCATTGGGAAGCGATTGCATAGTTGCAGGCGGATAGACAACCCGCCATTTCGCGCATTCGCAAGATGGCGGTTACTGTACCAACCCTGCCGCAGTTGATCCGTATTCAGTTGAGATTCGCGGTTCGTCAGCCGCCGCAGTTGGGGAATGCTCATCAGATGTTCATACTGCAAATTGAAAACGATACTGGTATACTGCCGAACGGTTATGCAGGGCGCAACAGGACAGCAGGATGACAGACATCATTGTAACGGGATCAATCGCCTATGACTATATCATGCGGTTTCCCGGACGTTTTGCCGAGCATATTCTGGTCGATCACCTTGACCGGATTAGCGTAAGCTTTCTCGTCGAAGATATGACCAAGCACTGGGGCGGTAACGGCGGCAACATCGCGTATACGATGGCGCTGTTGGGGCAAACACCGCGTTTGTTCGGAGCAGTCGGGCGCGATTTTGACGACTATGCCGCATGGCTCAGCCGTGTCGGTGTAGATATCAGTCTCGTGCAAAAGATCGATGACGTTTTCATGCCTTCTTTCTTCGCCAATATTGACCTCGACAACAATCAGATTGGGTCATTCTATGCGGGCGCTATGACATATGCGAAAAACTACCGCATCGACCATGTGATGCCCGAAAAACCCGAATGGGTCATCATTTCACCCAACGATCCTCAAGCGATGTCAAATCTGTGCCAAGAATGCCGTGAGCGTGGGATCAAATTCGTTTATGACCCCAGCCAGCAGGTAGCGCGCCTAAATGGTGAAGAACTGCGCGCCAGCATGGAAGGGGCGTACATGCTTGTCGTCAACGACTTTGAAGCCTTGATGATCGAATCGAAGGCAGGTCTGACACTCGCTGACCTGCGAGGCATGTTCCCGGTTTTGATTGTGACTCACGGAAAAGATGGGTCGTTCATTTACAGCGACGGCGATTGCATCCAGATTCCCATTTTCGCAACGGACGAGATCAAAGACCCAACCGGGGCTGGCGATGCGTACCGCGCGGGGATAATGACGGGGCTAGCGCATGGATTCCCGCTCAAAGTGATCGGCGAAATGGGAGCATTATGTGCGACCTACGCGCTCGAACATGTAGGGACGCAAAACCATAATTTCACAACTGCCGAATTTGTAGCACGTTTCCGCAGCCGTTTCGATGATGAAGGCTTGCTGGATCAACTGCTCTAAACCGAGCGGTTAAACTATGCTACAATCCCAACGTTTTTGTGGGGAATCCAGTCCCCATTAGTTTCCAGAACACCAATAGGAGCATTCATGACTGTTACGCCATCGGTTGAGCACGATGTGAAGAATCTCGACCTTGCTACCGGAGGTCGTTACCGCATTGACTGGGCAGAGCTTGAAATGCCTGTACTGCGCGCCATCCGCGAACGCTTCGCTAAGGAGCAGCCGCTCAAGGGAATGCGCGTGTCGGCATGCCTTCACGTGACGACCGAAACCGCCAATCTGATGCACACGCTTCAGGTGGGTGGTGCTGATATTGTGCTTTGCGCGTCGAATCCGCTTTCTACACAGGATGATGTCGCCGCTGCACTTGTCGCACAGTACGAAATTCCGGTCTACGCGGTCAAGGGCGAAGACAACGACACATACTATACGCACATTAAGGCTGCCCTCGATCACCGTCCCCACATTACCATGGACGACGGCGCAGACCTCGTCGGCACGATCCACAAGACGCGCCGCGAACTGCTTGACGAAATCGTTGGCGGCACAGAAGAAACGACCACAGGCGTGATTCGTCTGCGCGCAATGGCGGCGGATGGTCAGCTAGCATTCCCGGTGATCGCCGTCAATGACAGTAATACCAAGCACCTGTTCGACAATCGTTATGGCACTGGGCAAAGTACGCTCGATGGCATCATCCGCGCTACGAATTTGCTGCTCGCTGGTCGGACAATTGTGGTTGCGGGTTATGGCTGGTGCAGTCGCGGGATCGCTTCACGCGCTGAGGGCATGGGCGCAAACGTAATTGTGACCGAAATCGATCCGCTGCGCGCACTCGAAGCCGTGATGGATGGCTACCGTGTGATGCCGATGGAAGCCGCTGCCGCAGTTGGCGATATCTTCATCACTGCGACAGGCGATATTAACGTGCTGGATACGCGCCACTTTGAACGCATGAAGCCCGGCGCGATCATGGCGAACAGCGGTCACTTCAATGTCGAAATCAACATTCCCGGGCTGCGCGCGATGAGCGATGGCGATCCTCGCCTTGTCCGCCCGTTTGTGGAAGAATACCGTGTTGCCGGACGCCCGCTCTATATCCTTGGCGAAGGTCGTTTGATTAACCTTGCGGCGGCGGAAGGTCATCCGGCGAGCGTAATGGACATGAGCTTCGCCAATCAAGCACTTGCGGCGGAGTACATGGTCAAGAAGGGTGGCAAAGCGAACATGGCTCCGGAAGTCTACACGCTGCCGGAAGCACTGGATCTCGAAATCGCCGCGCTGAAACTGCAAGCAATGGGGATCAATATCGACACCCTCACGGCTGAACAAGAGCGTTATCTGAGCCAGTGGGAAGAAGGCACTTGAGTCTTACCCTGAAGGAGAAACGTATGATCAAGAAAGCATTTGTGCTGTTGGTGCTGCTCACACTCGTTGTGACGCCAATGGCATCATTCGCCCAGACAGGCGGCGCGGGAGTTGTCCGCTTCGTCCACGTGGTGAACGGCGCGCCGACGGTCGATATTTACATCGATGGCGTACTCAGCTTTGCAGCGCTCGAATTCGGTCAGGCGACCCCCTATCTTCCGATTGCTGCAGGTTCGCACCAAGTCTCGGTAACGGGTGAAGGCAGTCCTTCGGGGCTGTGGTCGCAGTCGTTTGATGTCACCGCTGATCAGGCAATCGTTG
>CALBRY010000247.1 GCA_937927665.1 uncultured Chloroflexota bacterium | reverse complement strand
TAAACGCCGTCGCGCCAGCGCGAACGCCCCTGCCCGTGCCGCGAATCAAACGTCCCACAAGCCTTGAATTGATGCCGCAGCCGTTCGCGTGGATCGATATTCCCGGCACGATCGGGAAAACGTGGAAAGGCGAACCGTACCAGATCGCCAAGTACCCGGTCACGAACGCGCAGTATAGAGTGTTTGTGGAGGCGGGTGGGTATGATCGCGAGAACTGGTGGACTGAAGAGGGTTGGAAGTACCGCCAGAATGAGAACTGGACACAACCGCGCTACTGGAAGGATTTAAAGTGGAATGGCGAGGAACAGCCGGTCGTCGGGGTGTCGTGGTATGAAGCGGTTGCTTTCTGTTTGTGGTTAAGCGATGCGACGGACGAAAAGATCATGCTACCGACCGAGGATCAATGGCAGTATGCCGCTCAGGGGGATAATATACGCGAATACCCTTGGGGGAATAAATTCGAAGCGAATCGCTGCAACACCTATGAAAGTAGGCTTGGCAAGCCTATGCCAGTGACGTGGTACGCCGGAATAGGCGACAGCCCATTCGGGGTGGTCGATATGGCAGGGAATGTGTGGGATTGGTGCGTAACGGATTACCATAGTAAATCAAATAATATTCGTGTTAATGCAATATTTCGGGTGCTGCGTGGTGGTTCGTGGCGCAACAGTCAAGACAGTGCGCGCGCTGCGTTTCGCAGCAGCAACTTTCCGAACGACCGTCACGGCAATATCGGTTTTCGGGTGGTGGTGTCGGTCAGCTCTTCGTGATCTCAGCGAGGGATAAATGCAATCATGTAGGGACGATGCCTGAGCGGACTGCTCCTCACCCCACCCCCTCTCCAACCTTCGGTTAGAGAGGGGTGAAAACAAAGCACTTTTCTCCCCCTCGGCTATCGCGTGCGATGGAGAGGCGGTACAGCCTCTCACGTTAAGCACAAACTTGCACGGCGCACGATTCGTTTTTCGCCTTCTCAAACCTCTCATTTGACTCTTCCCCGATGGGAGAGTTGATAATCGGTACAAGCCATGAAGGGTGCCGAACATGCTCAAAATCGGGGACTTCTCCAAAATCTGCCAAACCTCTATTCGTGCGCTTCGCCACTGGGACGCGATCGGTTTACTTAAGCCCGCCTTGATCGATGCCGCGACCGGTTACCGTTATTACAGCATCGAGCAAATTGATGATGTGAACCGGATTTTGGCATTCCGCGCGATGGGACTGTCGCTCGATGACGTGATCCGCATGCTGCATGAAAAGCCCACGCCGGAGATCGTGCGGGCGATGCTCTTGGCAAAACGCGGCGAACTTCACGAGCAGATACAAGAAGCTGAAGCGATGCTGCTTGCGCTCGAAGGCAGGCTGCGCGTGATGGAAACCATGGATACTGCGCCGTCCTATGAAGTCACGCTCAAATCATCCGATGAAATGCCGCTGCTGGCAGTTCGCGCGACTGTGCGCGATCTCGACGAGCTTGTTCATTTACTTGAAGAAACGCACCCGTATGCGCGGCAGAAAGACAATACAAACCTGCTGGCAGTCTTTTACGATGAAGGATACGACGTCGAGTCGATTGAAGTGGAGGTTGGGTTTCCGATTGATCACCGCACCCGCAAACCAATTTCCCTGAAACACAGCCGCGAGATGATCCCGACCTTACTTCCCGCTGTTCCGCTGCTTGCGGCGACCGTGCATCATGGTGAATGGCTGACACTTTCGGAAGCGTATATGCATCTCGGTCGCTGGATCGTGCAAAACGGCTGCACGATCACAGGCGCAGGGCGTGAAATATTCCATCACATTGATTGGGACGGCAACCAGCGTTCCACTGTGACGGAACTGCAATTTCCTGTCACGCTCGATCACCCCTTGGAACCGTAGAGACGGTTTAGACTAGGAGAACGGTAAATGAATAGGTCTTTTCGCTGCGCGGCGATCCTCGCGATCGCGCTCATGCTTTCGGCTGCGTCGCTCAAGGCGCAGGACGACACGACTTTTACGGGCGGCAGTCTTCCAGAGTCTGATCCGCACATGCAGGATTTGTCATGGTTCATCGGAGAATGGGATGTCCATTCGCGAATGCTGCTTGATGCCGATAACGATGAATGGATCGAAGAAGATTTGCACACCGTTCACACCTACGAGATGAACGGCAATCTCATTTTTGAGCATTTCGGCGGACCGTTGGGCGGCGAACCGTTTGAGGGATGGAGTCTGCGGAAGTACAACGCCAATACGGGCAATTGGGAACAGCGATGGGTCGATGTTGCACCCGGTGGCTTTGCGAACTGGATTGGTCGCTGGGATGCGGAAACAAACACCTTTACGGGGTACGCACAACGCTTCATTGATGAGAATTTCAATGTAACCGGGGACAACGGCGCGCGAGAGATTTTCGACAACATCACCGAGGATGGGTTTGATTGGCGCTACGAACAGACCAGTGATGGCGGCGCAACATGGTCTGTGACATGGACGCTGGATTATCGTCGGTCAAGCATGGGCGGCTGATGGAAAGCACGGGTTCTTGAATCAAAAGAGCGCTCAACAACCGTGAGCGCTCTTTCTTTCGGAGAGGGCGGGATTCGAACCCGCGAAGGCTTGCACCTTACTCGCTTTCCAAGCGAGCGCACTAGGCCACTATGCGACCTCTCCAATGGCTTGATGGTGAGTATAACAAAGTCGCGCAATTTTGTGCAGGGGAAAAAACAAACCCCTCCCCGCAGGCGCAAGGAGGGATGGGGGTGGGGTTTTACCGCGCCTCTACCTCTTGAATAAAGCCGTGTTTGACGAGCCACGCGGTTAATTCATCAAAACTCGGTTCGGTGATCATCACCCCCCGGTCGATTCCGCGCGGACTCATGCCGCTCGGCAGCGGATCGAACGACGCGCACGGTAAATCTGACCCGGCATCCGCGACGATGATCGTCGGCACGCTTTGAAAGCCCGTCCATTCGACCACGCGCTTTTTCGCGTTTGAGTCGCGGTCGATATGAACCTCGCGGTAGCTGATCGCATAATCGCTAAAAACGCGTTTCGCCACAGTCACAAACGGACAGCCGAACGACCGCGAATACATCACTATTTCTTTACCACCCGCTTGATCTGCCACCATCAACCGCCTTATCGCCATGTTTTCAGGAATTTCCTCATTGTGATCCCGTTTTCACATCCGATCAATGGAGGAATTACCCTGTCTCTTGGGTGACTTCCGGCGCATTGGTCGGTGTGGAAGTTGGCGCGAGCACTTCGCGGGCGGGTTCGACAAAGCACAACACCCCCTGCACGATTCCCTGTGCCAACTGTTCCGCGCTGTTCGTCATCAGGTCACGATCCGCCAGCATGAACCCCAACTCAAGGATCGCGGCGGGGGTTTGCGGATGAATTTCGCGGAAGGCGTGATAATCCGTCATATCGATTGTGACCCCCGGCAGGCGTTCGATTCCGCTTGCCGCGCCGTACTCGCGGGCGACACATTCGACGAGTAGATCGTCAACGCTGCGTGTGGTCGGTCGCGCCGCCGCCGCCGAAATTAAGTAACCGGAGGCGACATAGCCATAATCCTGACATGAGTTCGCGTGAATCGAGACGAGCGCGACCGCTTGATAATTGTTCAAGCGCGGGTCGAACTCATCGAGCAGATCGACGGTGTAACCGAAGGCGCGCAG
>CALBRY010000246.1 GCA_937927665.1 uncultured Chloroflexota bacterium | reverse complement strand
CCGCGCAGCGGTCCGGCTTAACTCAGGCGTTAGCTGCGGTCAGTAGTGGTATCGCTTGATAAAGTCGGGCGGCTGCTCGGTTTGCCGTTCCCCGGTGGACCGAATATCGAACGCGCTGCGATACAGGGAAATGCGGGCGCGTTTGATTTTCCGCGATCACGGCTGGAAAACCCGTTTGATTTCAGCTTCAGCGGCTTAAAAACCGCCGTGATGCGTGAGGCGACCGTCGCACCAAGCGCGGGAACCCGTCCAAAATCGCGCCGCGAAGCCGCCGAAGCAGGCGCACCGCCGGATAAAAGCGTTGTGCTGCGCTCGGATATTTCGATCAGTGATGTGGCGGCGAGTTTTCAGCGGGCGGTGGTTCTGGCGCTGGTCGATAAGACGGCGAAAGCGGCGAAACAGTACGGCGCGACCGAGGTGTTTATCACCGGCGGCGTGAGCGCGAATCAAGCGCTGCGGCAGCAGATGCGCGCCCAAACCGATCTGGTGGTGCGCGTGCCACCATTAAATCTTTGCACGGATAACGCGGCGATGATTGCGGCGGCGGCATATTTCCGGTATCAAAGCGGTTTGCGGAGCGATCTCGATCTGGATGTGCGTCCGATGTGGGCGCTGACCAGCACGGCGTATCAAGAGGGGTGAAGCCCGGTAGAGCAAGGGCATTAACGCAAAGGCACGAAGAAAAGCAACGCTGAACAGGAGCAAACACCGAGTTATGGAACTGTATATCATCCGGCATGGGCAGTCTACGAATAATGCGCTGCTCGATGTTTCGACACGGCATCATGACCCCGCACTGACCGATCTCGGCAAGCGGCAATCCGAAAAACTGGCGGAGTGGCTCGCTGCTGGCGATTTACGCATCCCGTGGAGCGATCCTGACACCGGATTCACGCGGCTTGATCCGATCCCCGAATTCAAGTTCGATCACCTGTATTGCAGTGCGATGTACCGCGCCATGCTGACGGCGCTTCCGGTAAGTCAGGCATTGGGGATCAACCCGGAAATCTGGATCGATATTCACGAACACGGCGGAATGTATCTGGAAGCGGCAGACGGCACGATCACCGGCTACCCGGGGCGCACGCGCGAAGAAATCAGCGCCGAGTTCCCGCAGTATGCCGTCCCCAATGATGTGACGGAAAAAGGCTGGTATCGCATGGAAAACGGTCATGAGGAGCGCGGCACGTTTTACGGGCGCGCGATCCGCGTGGCGAACGAAATTCGGCGGCGTGCCGAAGACCCGGAGACGATGAATGATCGGATCGGGATCATTACACACGGCACATTTATCGACGCGCTGATCAAGGCGTTTCTGAACATGCTCCCGTCGCGCTCGTTCTTCTTCTTGCATTACAACACGGCGATCACGCGGTTGGATTTTAACGATCGCGGTGTTTTGATGCGCTGCACCAACCGGATCGATCACCTGCCGAACGATATGATCTCGTAACACGCGGATAAAAAACACCAAAGCAAAGGCGCAGCCTTGCGCCCTTGCTTTGTAGATTTTTATAGATTTTTCTGCGTTTGTGCTAAACTTCACGCAGTTTTTGAACCACCGGGGTATATCCATCATGAATTGGTCGGAATCGATCACCCTTCCTTTCGTTTTGTCTGTAATCACCGCTGCGATCAGCGGGGTTTTCGCGGTGATGGTCTTGAGGCGCTGGTATTTGGCGCGGCGTGCGGGCAAGCAGCGCCCCCATTTGTTGTGCTGGGGGATCGGGCTGGCGTTGTACTTTACAGGAGCGCTCAGTCAAGCGGTTCTGGCGCTGGTGTGGAGTCCGCTGCTGTTCGGGTTGTGGTACTGGTCGGGGGCGCTGGCGGTCGCGGCGTGGCTCGGCTTGGGTACGGTGTATCTGCTGGTGCGGCGCGGGAATATCGCCCGTAATTTTCATATGGCGCTGATTCTGATCAGCGTGATGACGCTGCCGTGGACAATTCTTCTCACACCGATGGATGAAACCGTATGGCATCCCGGCGCGGATATGGTCACGCTGTACCGGGAGATCATGCCCCGTGATGCACGCGGCACGGTGCGCTTTTTCTCACCGATTTTGAATGGACTGGGCACGCTCGGCTTGGTGGGCGGCGCGATTTACTCGGCGCATTTGTTCCGCCGTAAAAACATCCTCCGCAGCCGCATGATCGGCAACTGGTTGATCGCGGCGGGCGGGTTGATGCCCGCGCTCGGCGGCGTGTTTGATGAACTCGGATTCCCCGGTTACAAATATATCAGCCTCTTGTTGGGGGCGATCACGATCTTCGCCGGATACCTGCTTACGATCCAAAAGGATGATGAGCAAGCCCCGGTCCCCAAACGGGTCGAAGCACAGCCAACATCGACCTAACAGGGGCATGGACACTTTTATGGAAACGCTGTATCCGTTTCTAAACGATCTGCACTTCTTCCTCAGCCGCGCCGGATTGGTGATCGGTGTGGTGATGTTCGGCGTGACATTTTTTATCGCCATCCTCAAACATGGCGATGTGAGCAAGCCGTTTATGGGAGCGGTGTATACCACCGTGATCCTGATGGCGATCAGCGGGCTGACCGGGTTGATCATGTATCTTGCCGGAGGACGCCCATTCGATACGGTGCATTTGATTTACGGGCTTGGCGTGGTGCTTTCGCTGCCATTTTTTGTGTATGTCGAACGGACGGCGAAAAAACGTCCGGCGATGGGATCGTATCTGTGGGGGTTCGCGCTGCTGGCGGCGATCATTTTGCGCGCGATTGTGACCGGGGCGGGTTAGAAGCGAAAGCCGAAAGTTAAAAGTTGAAAGCCAAGAGTCTTGCACTTTCAACTTTTAACCTGTCCCTTTTAACTGCCCTTAAAGGGTGTAATTCTGGGGGTTGCCTTGTGAACCCTTCTTACCGTCGGGCCATGTCGTGTTTTCGTCAAATTTGACGCCGTTCACGTTTGCGCCCTTCATATTGGCGTTGAGCAGGTTCGCGCCGTTGAGGGTCGCGCCGCTTAAATTGGCATTCGTCAAGCGTGAACTGGTCAGGTTGGCGCGTGTGAAATTGATACCCGTGCAGTTTGACCCATCCAGATCGATCCCGATCATGACAGCAGTCGTCGCATCCACGTAAGACAGGTTGGCGGCGCGCAGAATCGATTCACGCAGGGTGGCGGCTTGGAGCTTTGCGCCGCGCATGTTTCCGCCTGTTAGGTCGAGCCGAGTCATATCGAGAGCGGTCAAATCGACCCCTGCCAGACGCGGATTCGTCCCGGCGCTGATCAGCGCCACGATCAGTTCTTTACGCGAGATTTCAGCCATTCGACAGTTCCTTTCGCTGATAGTCCAAAATTTGTCTGATTGTGTCATCAAGCGGCGTTGTCGGCTTCCAGCCGGTCAGCCGCTCAATTTTCTCCAAACTCGGGATACGGCGGCGGAAGTCCTCAAAACCGGCTTCATACGCCTCTTCATAGGGAATACAGCGAATTTCGCTCGTGCTGCCCGCCAGATCGCGGACGCGTTCGGCAAGCTGCAAGATCGAGATTTCGTCGCTGCTGCCAATGTTGATCACTTCCCCGATGGCTTCGGGGGTTTCGCTGAGGGCGGCGATCGCCTGAATCACGTTATTCACGTTACAGAAACAGCGCTGCTGCGCGCCATCCCCATACACCTGAATCGGCTCGTTCTTTAATGCCCAGCGGGCGAAGCGCGGCAGTACCATCCCGTACTGTCCGCTTTGACGCGGACCGACCGTGTTAAACAGCCGGAACACCACAACGGGTAAATTGACCTCGCGGTGATACGCCAGCGCGAGAAATTCGTCAATTGCTTTGCTTGCCGCATAGCTCCACCGTGAACGGGTGGTCGCCCCTAAGAGGCTGTCGTCGTCTTCGGTGAAGGGGATACGTACCCCTTTGCCGTAGACCTCACTGGTTGAGGCGATCAGCACTTTTTTACGATAGCGGCGGGCGGTCTTGAGGACAACTTCTGTCCCGCCGATATTCGTCTCAATCGTTTCGATTGGCTGCTGAATGATCCGCTGCACACCGACCGCCGCCGCCAGATGAAAAATCAGGTCACATTCGCTGACCAGACGATCCATCACGTTGGTATTGCGAATATCTTCAATCGCAACACGCAACCGGGGGTGATCTTCAACTGCGTGCAGATTGCTGATCTGCCCGGTGCTCAAATTATCGATAATCGTGACCGTGTAATCGCGTGCGAGCAGAGTTTCGGCAAGATGACTGCCGATGAATCCTGCGCCGCCAGTGATAAGCGCGTGCCTCATTTTTTCTCTTTTCTATTGCGCGTACCAGCCGTGAAGTCTACAAGAAATGGCAGGTGAGGGCAACGGCTTGATCACCTCAATGCCTATGCGTCGTATGACACAGGGCGCGCGGCTTTCGTTTCAAACTTAACAAAAAATCATCCTGAGAATTGACCCGAACTAACGAAAACTAAACTAAACCTCAATACATTCCAACCCCAAGCGTAGGGAGAACGTCGTTTTGTACGCGAAAAAGCTTCATTGTGTTGAACGTTTGTTTGTACTACAATGGGTTAAATTCTCGTTACAAGTGTTTGAAACCTGCGACAACACGGGGGCGACTATGAGCGAAAAAATTCTGGTGATCGATGATGAGCAAACCACGCTCGACCTGATCCAAATGCTGCTGGAGCGGCGGGGATTCGAGGTGGTGCGCGCACTCAACGCCGAGGATGGGCTGCGGAAAGCGTATCGTCACCAACCCGATCTTGTCCTGCTCGATATTATGATGCCGGATATGGATGGGTGGGATGTATGCAAGCGCCTCCGCGAAATGTCGGATGTGCCGATCATCTTTTTGACAGCGCGCAGCGAAACGCGCGATGTCGTTAAAGGGTTGGAGATCGGCGCGGACGATTATATTGCCAAGCCTTATGATAATGATGAACTGGTCGCGCGGATCAAAGCGCATTTGCGCCGCGCCCCGAAAGCAAACATGAGCGAAGAACTCGCGTTTAATAACGGCGAGTTCCGCATCAATTTCCTGAATCGTGAAGTGCGCGTCCGTAACGAACTCAAGCACTTGACGCCCAAAGAGTTCAATTTGCTGGCGGTGCTGGTACGCAATGCGGGGCGAGTCGTGCCGCGTGCGGAACTTGTCACCGAGGCATGGGGCGAAGAATACAGTGACGCAATCGACAGCTTGAAGCTCTACATTCATTATCTGCGCCAGAAGATCGAAGTTGATCCGGATCGTCCGGATTACATTCTGACTTCACGCGGAGTCGGCTACCGTTTCGCTAACCGCTGAACGTTAGATGATTTGAGAGCGGGCAGCGTGGACTGATGGCGCGATACAAAGCGCCGCCCGCTCTGGAGTATCATCATGAGTAGGAGACTTCTTCAGAATAGGACGCCTACTCATGACTAGCCCACTCGATCACCTCTCCCCCGTCTGGTCACATATGACCACGATGCAGCCCGCGCGCGGCGAGGGGATTTACCTCTATGACGCACAAGGGACGCGCTACACCGACTTCACAAGCGGTATTGGCGTGACGAATACCGGACATTGTCATCCGCGTGTTGTTAAGGCGATTCAAGATCAGGCGGCGATGCTGCTGCACGGTCAAATGAATATCGTGCTGCCCCCCAGTGTGATCGAACTCAGCGGCTTGTTGAATGAAATCACGCCCGACGGAATCGACAGCTTTTTCTTCTCCAACAGCGGTGCAGAAGCGACCGAAGCCGCCGTCAAGCTGGCGAAAATGGCAGCCCGCCGCCCGAATATCATCGTTTTTCAGGGGAGCTTTCACGGACGCACGGCGCAAACGATGGCGATGACGACGAGTAAAACCGTCTACCGTTCGTATTATGCGCCAGCGCCGAGCGGCATTTTTACCGCGCCGTTTCCGTATGTGTTTGAGTATGCTCGCAAATACGGCTGGGATGAAAACACCACGATCGATTACGCGCTGGATCAACTGCACAAGCTGTTTAAATCGCAGACAGCGCCGGACGAAACCGCCGCGATCGTGATCGAGCCGGAACTTGGCGAAGGCGGCTATGTCCCCGCGCCGGTGCGATTCTTGCAGGAACTCCGCGCTTTGTGTTCCGAGCATGGAATCATGTTTGTCGCGGACGAGGTGCAAACCGGATTCGGGCGGACAGGGAAGATGTTCGCCATCGAGTATGCCAACCTGATCCCCGACATCATGATCATGGCGAAAGGCTTGGGGAGCGGCGTTCCGATCAGCGGGATCGGCGCAAGCCGCGCCTTGATGGAAAAATGGCAGACAGGATCACACGGCGGGACGTACGGCGGAAATGCGCTCGCCGCCGCTGCCGCGTGTGCGACGATCAACGTGATGCGTGATGAAGATTTGCCGGGAAATGCAGCGCGCATGGGCGAACGCTTAAGCGCGGGACTGCGCGCTTTACAAGCCGATTATCCCGTGATCGGGGATGTGCGCGGCTATGGTTTGATGGTCGGTGTGGAGTTCATCACAGACGGCGAACCCGATAAACACATCACGAAAGCGGTACAAAAAGCGTGCCTCGATCAGCGCTTGATGCTGCTTAGCTGCGGCACCTATGAAAATGTCATCCGCTGGATTCCGCCGCTTGTCGTGACCGCCGAACAGATCGATGAAGCGCTGGCGGTGTTCCGTCAAGCGCTGGCGTCGGTCAGTGTCACGGCTTGAAAAGCGCAGTAACGCACCGCCCCTCTCCCGCACGCTTCGTGTGCAGGGAGAGGGATTACAAGCCGGGTGATCGACTTTAGTTTGCTTGTGTGGGTTGCAGCGCCGCTGCCGTTTGCGCCGCAGGATCGCCATCCCATCCCATGCTGTTGAGGATGGCATAGGTATAGAGAATCTGATTCTCTAATTCGCCGGGTGCGGCATTGGTTTGTGCAATTACAGCGTACCCCGGGTCGAACAGCATCATCGAATATGCAGTCGCAATGATGCTCCCTGCATGATTGTCATTGAGGCAAAACACAGACGTGAATGCACCAACTTCGGCTGCTGCGCCGCAGGTAATGTCGTTAAAAGGTGCTTGTATCCTCACCAAAGTGAGAAAGTGAGGGATACCATCTGCAATACTATCCGCATCGAGAAGATCCAATAAACCTTCTTCCGGGACGATTGTCAGTGAAACCAGAGCTTCGCCGGGCGGCACAGCAGAGCCAAGCGTTACACCATTGGCAGACCTGAAGAAGATGCTGCCCATTTGCATTTCTGGTTGGACCCACGTTTCCGGGTAGAGAATCGAAATACCGCTGGCGCTATCCACATAAAGCGTGGTGACGCGAGGCAGTGTGGGCAGTGATGCCACTTCACCGGTCTGGCTGGCGTTGATTTCTCCCATCGCGGACACGCTGCTAAGGTTTAGCGTGAGCGCAGCACCTAGGCATAGAAGGGTCAAGGTCAGCAGCAGGTGCTTCATCATGATGATCAACTGGCGGGAATGCATTTTGAGATACCGTCTTTCCGTACATGCCTTACAAAGCTCATTTGTCGTTATGCTAGTCCCCCTCTCCAACCCCGGTTAGAGAATGAATGCTGAACGAAACATTGAGAACCTGCATAACCACTTCATAGTAATTATGATGGGTTTGTGGTTCCCATAATCCTTAAGGATTCGACGACTAAGGGTATCTGAAAATTCGGCGCAGCGAAACCTCAGCCCATAATGTTCGCGTGTGAGGGGAACGTAAGCGCCGAAAGTGTGGTAGATTCTAATAAGGGGGACACCGTCCCGTTGGTTGACATGCCGGGAGAAATGCGATGCAGGCTGATTACATCCTCGATTATGATGTGATTTCGACCGCCCGTGAGCGGCGCTTGTTCGTGCTGGCGCGTATTCAAGGGGCGATGCCCGCCGACCGTACACGCCGACCGCCGCTCAATTTGAGCGTCGTTCTGGATCGATCCGGCTCGATGGCGGGGGATAAGCTCGATTATGTGAAGCGGGCGGCGCAGTTCCTCGTTCAGCATCTCAGCGCGTCCGATTGGTTCAGCCTTGTGACCTACGATACACAGGTCACGGTGGATGTGCCACCCGCTCATGTGATCTACAAGGATCAACTGACACAGGCGATCGCGCGGATCAATGCGGGCAATTCCACCAATTTAAGCGGGGGATGGCTGCAAGGATGCGGCTTGGTGGAGGCGAACCGCGCACCGGATCAGATCAATCGTGTGCTGCTGCTTACCGATGGGCTGGCAAATGTCGGCGTGACCGAACCGGATCGATTGGCATCCATGGCACGGGCGAAGCGCGAAGAAGGTGTCAGTACGACGACAATGGGCGTGGGCATGGGCTTCAACGAAGACCTTTTGCGCACGATGGCGAAAGAAGGCGGCGGGGCGTTTTACTTCATTGATAACCCGGATCAAGCGGCGCATATTTTCCGCGAAGAACTGCGCGACTTGCTCAACGTGATCGGGCAAAACTTGACGATCACGCTGACTGTGGCGGGCAGCGTCCGGTGGGTCAGCCAGTACAACAGCTACCCGGTGGAAGATCGCGCGGGCGCGGTGACATTCCGCATGGGCGATTTGTTCGCGGAAGAAGTCAAAATGCTGCTGCTGGAACTGCATGTTCCGGCGCTGACGACGCTCGGACAGGTGGAGATTGCCCGTTTGCGGTTTGAATATGACGAGTTATCCGATGGTGCGGCGACTCACCGCGTTTCGGAAATGCCAATCATGGTGAATACGGTTGCGGAGGGCGATTACACCAGCCATAAATCACAGGCGAATGATGATGTGATGCGGGTGGTGTTGATGCTCGGCGCATCGCGGGCAAGAGAAGAAGCGGTCAAACATGCTGATCGCCGTGAGTGGGAGCGCGCCGCCGAAGTTTTGCGGAAAGCGGCGCAAGCGATCGCCGACAGCCCCTATGATGATGCTGAACTTCAGCAGCAGCATAACATGCTGCAAGAAGAAGCGATTGATATGGAGTTTGGCGCGCAGCGCTACGACGATTACGCCCGTAAAACTCACACAACCAAAGTAGAGTATTTCAGCGAAACTCGACCTTTACGCGCCAGTGAAGCCGCAAGCCTGCATGCTCGTTTGAAATCGAGCAGAACGGCGCAGCAGCGTAGCGGAATCACCCCTACGAAGATGAAGTTTCGCCGCGAATTGTATCCGCTCGATAAAGATGAAATTCGCCTCGGTCGTGGCAGCGATAACGATATCGTGATCGAAGACCCGACGGTGAGCGAACATCACTGCCGCCTAATCCGCGTTGATGATACGTTGATGCTGGAGGATTTAGGAAGTAAGAACGGCACGTATGCCAATAACGGTCGGGTGAGTGAACCTTTTCGCCTGAGCGTGGGTGACGTGATGACCATCGGCTCGTGGTTCTTCATGTTTGACGCGTGATCCACACACGACCGCAGCGAACGTTAAGAACATAGAGAGTAAAGGGTAAGGGGCTTAAAAATGAGTGGTCTGACTATCCTCAAGCAGCGCTATCCACAGCTTATCGCTGATCTACCGGATGAATTCGATTCGCATGATTTGATTGAGTTGATCATGCAGCGTTACAAACATCTCTACGAAGCGACAAAATCGGAATACACAGAAACGAAAAAAGGCGCGCCGGGGTTTCATGGACAATTGGCGCAAGGGTTGAACGATTACCCGGAACTGGTGGAGCAGATCGGCACGCGCAAGGGCAAGACAAAGCGCGGAACAGTTTTGGAATCGGCAATCTGGCGTAAGCGGACGTAAGACAGCACAATCAGCAATCAGCACAGAGGGACACAGTTGTGCACACGGCACATGCGCCCCTTTTTACGAGTGCTTTTGCTTGCTCCCCTCTCCGAATTCGGGGAGGGGTGCTTTTCTGGCGTTACTTCTGCTTGTAGGGCTAGCTGCCCAAAACTCACCCCCCTCACGGAAGATAGCCCCCCACGATTTCGACCAATTCACGCGCACGATGCACAAAGGTATGCTCGTTTAGCACGCGGCGGCGGGCGGCTTCTCCGGCGGCGCGGCGTTCTGCATCGTGGGTGAGTAGATACCGCATGCGATCCGCCGCTTCTTCGGCGCTTTCGACGACGAAAATTTCTTTCCCCGGCTCAAACCATGTTTCGACACCTAGATAGGGAGTCGCCAGCATACAACGCCCCATCGCGCCGAGTTCAAATGGGCGCGAGGATGACGACGCGAATACGCTGGCATGGGCGGCGCGGGTGATCACCAGATTGATCTTGCTCCGGCACGCATATTCGCGGAGTTTGCTAAAACTCAGGTAGGGGAGCGCTTCGGCGCGTCCTACATCTCCAAGTTTTGTTCCGCGCAGCGCGAAACGGGCATCCGGTAAGGCGCGGCTGCCGTCGCGGATCACCGCGTCGATCCACTGCCCGCGATACTCCCGCCCGTGACCATAGAAAAATACGTCGATATCTTCCGCGCGCACATCTACCGGACTGAACACATCAGGATCAGCGCCGTAATAGAGTGTGTGCGCCGCTTTCGCGCCCATCGTTTTGAGCGTCTCCGCGCCGCCTTTGCTGTTGCTGATGAACGCCGCGTATTCGCTCATATCCGCGCCTTGATAGATGCGGAATCCGCTGGCAAATCCGCTCATGCTCGGCAGACTTGCGGGAACATCACCATCGTAATAGAGGACGGGTTTTCCGTGTTTGGCGGTGATCGATGCTGCGACGCCGTTTAGCTGGTTGAGCGGCACGGTGAGGAAGATCACCGCGTCAATGTCCGGTTCGCGGGTGAGGATCGCGCTGAGATGGCGCTCCCACAACGGAGCGATCAAGCGCTGCGCCGCCGCCCGTACCAGTTTATCGGATGCGCTTTCTTCGTCATGTTTCGGCTTGTCGTTCGCGGGAATCAGCCGCCGCACCGCATCACGCGCTGACTTGAATAGATCGCCCTGCCATTGGGCGGGGTTATCCGCCGCGCGCCACCACAGCGTCTCGATGGCGGGACCTTGATAGGGGGCGGCGATGACATCGACGCCGATTTCGTACAAGCCTTTGAGAAGCTGCCACCATGCCGGGGTCGCGCTGAACGGCTGTGTCAGGTCAAGCGATGAGACAGCAAATAGGAGTTTCATAGGTTTCTTTTTCGCTTGCGGGACAGGACACGCGCCCTGTCCCCTCGGCTAATCGACACGGTTTTGTCGTCGTCAATCCATATACCCCAGTGAG
>CALBRY010000245.1 GCA_937927665.1 uncultured Chloroflexota bacterium | reverse complement strand
TCACGGACAAGAATGCTGTGCTACGCTGCCCGCCAATTTGTGAACGCAGCACGTCGTACAGACCGGAATGATCGAATCGAGAACAACCTATGGAACGCACTCAAGCAAGCCGCATCCTAGATCAAATTCATGTGCCGACGCTGCTCCTTGACGAGCGGCGGGCGCGGCGTAACATCGCCCGCATGGCGGAAAAATGCCGCCGCAGTGGAACACAGCTTCGCCCGCATTTTAAGACGCATCAATCGGCGGCGGTCGGGGAATGGTTCCGCGCTGAAGGGGTGACGACGATCACCGCGTCATCCGTGCGGATGGCGGCATACTTTGCGGATCACGATTGGCATGATATTACCGTCGCGTTTCCCGTAAACTGGCGCGAAATTGACGCGATCAACGCTTTAGCGAAACGGATCACGCTTGGTTTGCTGGTCGAATCGCTGGAAACGGCGGATTTTCTGCGCGAAAAGCTCACCAATCCGGTTGATATCTGGATCGAAGTCGATTCGGGGACTCCGCGCACGGGTGTGCTGTGGAGCGACACCGATCAAATCGCGGCGCTGGTGGATCGACTGCGCAATCACCCGTTGATCCGCTTGCGAGGGTTGCTGTCTCACAACGGCTCATCGTATGGCAGTCATGGAAAAGCACAGCTTAAATCCGCGTGGAAACAGTCCATCGAGCGGCTGATCGGTGCGCGCACCGCGCTTGCCGAACGGGGAATCACCGGGCTGAAGCTTTCGCCGGGGGATACGCCCTCGTGCAACGTCGTTGACGACTTCAGCGGGTTGGACGAAATTCGTCCGGGGAACTTTGTTTACAACGACTTGATGCAGGTGATCAACGGATCAGCCGCCGAAGCCGATGTCGCGGTGGCGGTCGCGTGTCCGGTCGTGTCTAAACATGCAGAGCGCTTGCAGATCGTGGTCTACGGCGGCGGCGTGCATCTCTCGAAAGACAATTTTGTCGATCAACGCGGGCGCACCACCTATGGCGCGGTCGCATTCCCGACAGCGGACGGGTGGAGTGAAAGCATCCCCGGCGCGTGGGTCAAGTCGCTGAGTCAGGAACACGGCGTGATTCAATGCGATGCGGAGACTTTCAACCGTGTGGATATTGGCGATCTGCTCATCGTGATCCCGGTGCATTCGTGCATGACGGCGGATCTACTCAAGCAGGCGGTCACACTGGCAGGCGAAACGGTCGATATGCTCGTCTTGACGCCGCACGATATTTAACATGCCCGATTCTGAACCAAACGGTTTCCATAAGAGCATTACGTGCTACATAATCAGTTACAGGGTAAACGCTTGACAAGTGGTCTGCAAACGCTCCCTTTTGCTTGGGCGGCACGGTTCGCGGTCGCTCGGTTGCGTGCGGGGTGGCGTTCACGCCTGACAATTCTGATCGGTGTCCTGCTCACCACCGTGATCGGGGCGCTTACACCGTTGTATACCGCGCTGGTCGCTCAAACAGGCATGGTACGCCGCCTTGATGCACCGCCGCCGCACACCGTCAATATTCACACACAGGTTTCCTTGAACAGCAGCGAAATCAATGCCTCTGCTGTATGGGATTCCCTTGACGAGTCGGTGGAAATAGCGGCGCATACCGCTTTTGATCCCCTCAGCGCTGAATGGCTGAATACCGTCACAGGGTGGGGTGAATCGCCACCGATGTTCGTACTCCGCGATGGCGAAGAAATTCCCTCGCTGCTGCTGCGTGTGGCGGCATACGACGATTGGCAAAGCCGCGTCACATGGGTTGATGGAACTGCAACCTCGCCAACCCGTGCTGACTATGCCGGTGTGATCGGGCTAGAACTCGCCAGTCGTTATGATCTCGCCGTCGGTGATGTGATCACGCTTGATCAACGAGGATGGGAAACCAGCATCCCATTCACCCTCGAAATTACCGGCATCGCCGCGCCGCAAGACCCCGACGACGCTTACTGGATGTCGCCTTCGCCGCTCAGGTTGAATGAAACACAGGGGGATACCAGCGCGAATATCCTCGTCACCCGCAGCGATCTTCTCAATGTGATGCATGATCAAGTTCCGCAAACCCGCGCCTTGATCGGCTGGCGTTTCCTGTTCGATCACGATGCACTGTCGGTCGGGCGGATTGAGCAGGCGACGGCTCAGGCGCAAGCATTTGAGCGCGATCTCACCCGCTTTCTCGAAACCGAGAATGATTATTCGCTCGTGTATTCGACCGAACTCCCGGAACGGCTCACCAGCTACGCGGCGGAGCTCGTCCTTTTGAACGCACCGTTCGGCGTGCTGATGCTTCAGGTGGGCGGGCTGGCGCTGTTCTTTCTCGTGATCACGGTTGCGCTGGCACAGCGGAACGAACGCCGCGAAGTGGCGATGCTGCAAAATCGCGGCGCGCTCAACGGGCAGATTCTCCTGCTGCGCGCCTTAGAAGCCGTCATTATCAGCACAGCGGCGGCATTGATTGCGCCGTTTATCGCGCGCCAGATGTTGATCTGGTTCGCGCCTGTTTTGATCGATACCAACCGGATTACGCTTGAACTCGACTCCGCGCCGTTTGTGTATGCGGGAGCCGCGGCGGCGCTGGCGGTGATCGTTTTGCTGATGACGCTGCGCCCTGTTCTAAAACTCCCGTTGATCAGCTCCGGCGGGGCGACAGTACGCGCGGCGCGCCAAACATGGTGGCAGCGTTACTATGTCGATCTGCTGTTGTTGATTCTCGGCAGCGCGGCGCTGTTTCGCTTGCTGGCGACGGATTCGCCATTTGCGCGGTCGCTGCTTGGCGGCTTGCGTGCCGATCCGATGCTGCTAATCGCTCCGGCGCTGTTGTTCTTCGCGCTTGGCAGTGTGACATTACGCCTGTTTCC
>CALBRY010000244.1 GCA_937927665.1 uncultured Chloroflexota bacterium | reverse complement strand
CGGAATACTGCTTCTTGTGCAGCACCCCGTGCCAATTGACGCTCGTCTTGGGTAAGGGATCGAACTTGCGACAGCAGCATGAGAACCTCCGTACTGATGAACTAATGAACTTGTTCGAGAACTGCTTCTGTAATCGCTGGCTCTGTAGGTGCTTGCTCTCGACCAGCCTGAATCAGGGCGGCAACGGTGGCGGTATTCGCGGCGAGGGCGGCTTGGAGACTGGCGTGCTTCCACAACGCCGCATCATTGCGGACATGCAAGGGAAAGCAGGCAGATTGACGCTTCTGTCGTTTTGGCACTGACATCCTCGCTGCTATAACCGTATCTCGCTCTTTGGAGCGAATTTGACGCAAACAAGAAGCGACCATGAGAGGTCGCATCTCGCTACAGAAAGCGATATTCGCTCTTTGTGGAAAAGTATAGTATACTGAGGTGGGCATGTCAAGTTAACGTCTGAGGATCACTGAGGGAATGTGTATAATGTTCGTTGAAACGACAGTTCAACGTATCCAAGGACAGCAGTGGTCCATGTCAGCAACTTCTAACACCTTAGGACGTTTCGTGTCCGAATTGATGCGCCGACGTCAGCACAATAACAGTTCGCTCGCGGCGGTGGCAGGCGTGTCTGAATCCGTCATTCGCAATTTGCTCAAGCATGGCATCGACCCGCGTGCTAAAGACCCTGATCCGCGTACACTGCGCTCCGTTGCCGACGCGCTCGACGTTGATCCCTTGATGCTCTTTCGCCTTGCGGGCTATATCGCCCCGGCAGCCGCCGCAAATTCGGTACGCGCCGAATACCTCGCCGATGTTTTCGATCAACTGCCTTTAGACAAGCAGGATACGGTCATGAGCGTCCTCGAAGCCATGACGGAGCAGATCAAAACAAAAACGACCCTCCAAGAAATGCGGCGGACTGCCCATGACTCCCTTGCTGGTCTGGACTTGAACTTTCCTGCCATGCTGCGCGAAGCTGCTAATCAGCTGATCGTGCGCTATGCGATGACCACACCTGCGGATATGGAACGCATTGCGCCCGAAACCGAGGTGTTAAGGAATAAATGGTCGGACTTGCCCAAAGAAACACGAGAACGGATTCGAGCTTTGATCCAGCACAAGCTGTCGCTGGAATACGATCCAACTATGGTGAATGAGAACTGGAGAAACTGATCGGCAATGAGTGAAGAACGCTATTTGCATCTGCTGCGTCCTGACTGCCCGCTGCCTCCCGGTACGCATGTAGTTCTGTACACCCGCGATTCGGGTGGCGAGGAGCAGGATCGCAGCGTGACCCAACAGCGGGAAGCCGCGCAAGAATACTGCGCCCGTTACGGTCTGGTTCTGGATCACATTTACAGCGACGAAGCCGAGAAAGCGACTGCTGTCGAAAAACGGGATGAGTTTGGCGCGATGATGACTACGCTGCGCCAGCGCTTCCCGGTGATCTATGATCCGGCAAAGCGTTCGCAGCGGGCAAAGGAAAAACCATTCGGCTTGCTATGCTGGAAATCGAACCGGCTCGGACGTGACTTGATCCATACCCGTCACGTGAAGTCTGATCTGCGCTTGCGTGGGATTACGATTGTGAGCCTCGTGTCAATCTTCGAGACGGGCAACCCCGGTTTGGATGCGCTCATCGAGTCGTTCTACGAATATCAAGATGAGCAGCTTCTGCTGGAAATATCGGACAATGCGCGGCGCGGATTGGCGCAGCTCGTCACGCTGCGCGACACCGATCCCGGATTTTTGGCGCATAACCCCGACTGGCAAGTGACAGGCGCATATCTGGGCATTCTGCCCGGCGGTGTACCAACCGGATTCAAAGCCGAACGCATCGTCGTGGGGACGTACAAACGCAAGAACGGCAAACGCAGTGGCGAACTGCGTGAAGTCCAGCGTATCCTGCCCGATCCCGAATTGTGGGAT
>CALBRY010000243.1 GCA_937927665.1 uncultured Chloroflexota bacterium | reverse complement strand
CTGAATATAGATGCGAGTATTATCGGATGCCAACACAACGTGAAACACCAAAAGCGGGTCAAGAGTCCGTGCATTCCTGTTCACAATCCCTGTCTGTTTTGGTTTTTTAGGGGAGTCACCCCTAGTTGAGGACTCCCTTGCATCATTTCCCTTGTCACTTGGTGGTGATGGTTCATCATTCATTAGGGAATAAATCCCCGAAAATGCACCTACTAATTTGAACCAGCCTTCGTTCGTGTTCAGCACGATACGATCAACAATCATCTTTAAAATGCGCTGCCTGAGTTCAAACGGCACCTCCGCAAGATCGTAAGTTTGCCCAAGATGCTCGACAAGGTTGAGGGCGAAATGTTTTTCTTGTTCAACTTCCTCTTGGGTAAGCACCATGTCTTTTAGGCGTTCAACCTCATCTGCCAACTTCTGAGACTGCTCTTTTAGGGCGCGGCGTTGTGCGGCAAACTCATGCTCGTCGAATGCACCTGATCGGGAGATTTTTCACCACAGTGTGAAAAATTTAAGGCGCGACCTTCGGTGAGGTTTGTAGGCGTGAAAAATGTGTAGGTGACACGTGTCGGCATGGCGCACCGCACTCACAGTCCCCACAGCATCCCCAACGCACCGCACTGATGACCTCTGTCGGCGTGGCGCACCAGCCCCACCGGCGTATGAGGTGCAAGCGTTTTAGCTTGCGAACGGGCTTGGGGAATCAACTATGTGACCTCTGTGGGCATGATAACGAATAGAATCACTGGATAATAGAAATCACCCCAAGCCCCGTTGTGCTCCCGCGCGCGGGAGCGCAGGCGACTGCAAGGTCGCCTGCAAACGTTACTGCCTCTGACCTGCTTATTTCGTGGTGAGCATCACGGAACCACAACCCCAACCAATTGTCGATTCGAGAAAAGGTGTCATAATCATGTAATGAATGAGTTGAACCCTCTCGAAAGTAGAGCGATCTGATGCAGTCCCTCACTTTCTTCATTAGCTATTCCAGAGAAGACAAGCACCTGATGGAAATCCTCGCCGCTATTTTGGAGACGGCGGGATACAAGACTTGGGTAGATTCGGATGACCTAATACCCGGTCAGACTTGGCATCCAACTATCCTTCAGGCAGTACTTGATGCCGATTTCTGCATCGTCATACTAACGCAGCATGGAGTTCAATCTCCATATGTCAAGCAAGAAATCGATCTTGCGCTCAAAGCAGACAAGCTCGTGATTCCGATTCTTTGGGGGAATATCAGCCGTGACCAAATCAAAACTCTAGGGATTGATGATATTCATTATCTCGATTTGCTTGAACTTAGGTTGCGAGATGGCTGCCGCCGCTTGTTGAAAGCTATACCAATTTTGCTTGAACAGAAAGCCGAGGGTCAAACGCGTTCATCGATATCTAGCCCACTCACTGAGCCACCACCACCAGTTGACAGCAAAGTGACGGGCAAATACCAAAACTTCATTGATTACCTAAAGAGCCGGGAGCGATCCGTCGAGCGCCTGCCGCTCACATTTGACAAAATGGAGTCCCTGATTGGAGAGAAACTGCCAGACTCGGCGTATGAGCGCCGGGAATGGTGGGCAAATGACAGTGTTGGACATTCCCATTCAAAGCAGTGGCTTGATGCGGGGTGGAGGCAGGCAGGGTTGAACCTAACCAATCAAACGGTGACGTTTGCGCGACTGCCAGAAAACGAACAGACCTACATCGGTTTCTTCAGTGAATTGATGGCGCGCTTACGACAGCTTGACTTTCCATTAGGTAAACATTCTCCCAATGGTGGATATTGGCACACCTTGGCAACACTCCCGCGCGGCGGCTCACAGTTAGCGCTGTATTCTGCAACATTCACGGGTAAACGTCAGTTTCGAATCGAGCTGTACATTGATACTCAGGATGTGGATCGGAACAAGTATGTTTTTGGACGCATTCAACAGCACCAATCAGCGTTGAAAAATCAGTTGAGCAGCATGGGTAAGCTTGAATTTGAGGAGCTTCCGGACAAGCGAGCATCCCGCATAGCCTTGTACTATCCGCGTACGGTTACAATCCGTAGCTCACAAGCAGACTTGAATGCTTTGCTGGATTGGGCAGCACCAGCGGGCGCTGCATTCTATCAGGCGATTGTGGATGAGGCAGATCGAGCACTCAACGAGTCGATGCGCGGCTGATGAAAAACCGATCACACCACCTTTGAAGTCTACGGACGCTTACTGGCAGGCATTCAGCGGCGAAATCTGAATTCGTGCGAGCGTCCCCCCTCCCGGAGCGTTTTCGACCGTGAGTGT